>NZ_CALHQO010000121.1:0-10118 GCF_938036635.1 uncultured Leptotrichia sp. | reverse complement strand
TTTATTATTTTAGTTTCTATACTTGTAATCATAATAAATCCCAATTTTAAAAATTTTAGGAATAAATTTATTAATTTTGAAAAAACAACCGACGCTAAAAAATCAAATACTCAAAAAAATCATAAATCTGATGAAAAGACAGAATTCACAATAATTGGCGTTGGAGATATAATGCTTGGCTCAAATTACCCTTTTGAATATCTGCTTCCTAAAAATGATGCCAATATTCTTGAAAATACGCAAAATACACTGAAAAATGCTGACATAACTGCAGGAAATCTGGAAGGAACACTATTTGATACAGGCGGAACTCTCAAAAGCTGTAATAATCCAAATGTGTGTTATGCTTTTCGTATGCCTTCAAGATATGGGACATATTTAAAACAGGCTGGATTCGACTATTTGAGCATTGCCAATAACCATAGCAATGATTTTGGAGAAATTGGAATTAAGGAAACCATGAAAAATCTTGATAATTTAGGAATAAAGTATTCTGGAATTAAAGATATAGCTGAAAGTGCTGTTTTAGAAAAAGATGGAAAAAAATTTGGATTTATTTCATTTTCTCCAAATTCAGCTACTGTAAAACTAAATGATTATAATTATGCAAAAAAACTTATTTCTGAATTAAAATCAAAAGTTGATATTGTAATTGTTATGTTTCACGGTGGAGCCGAAGGTGCTAATGCTGAACACATTACTAAAAGACATGAAATTTTTCATGGCGAAGATAGAGGAAATGTTTATGAGTTTGTCCATTTTGCTATAGACAATGGAGCTGATGTAATCTTTGGGCAAGGCCCTCATGTTACAAGAGCCGTAGAACTATACAAAAATAAATTTATTTCATATAGTGGAGGAAATTTTGCAACTTTCGGAAAAATAAATATTTCTGATTCAATGGGAATTGCACCTATTTTAAAAATCAAAATAAACAATAAAGGAGACTTTATTTCTGGAGAAATTATTCCAGTAAGACAAACTTACAAAAGTTTAGGCCCTTTTATAGATTCAGAAAAATTAGCAATAAAGAAGATAATTTTCTTGAATAAATCTGATTTTCCAAATGGAAATGGACTTTTTATCAGTGAAGAAGGAAAAATTAATAAAACCAACAATTAAAAGTTCTTCTTTCATTTAATATAAATTTAAAAAGTATCACTAAAAATCAGGATAAAAACATCCTGATTTTATTTTCTTTTCAGTCTGATAATCTCCCTCTCATTCTTATCCATTCTATTCCCCAGCTTTTCATTTTCCCGCTCTAACCTTTCCAATTTTTTCTTCTTTTCAATTTCTTCATTCTTAATATTCCTTCGTTCCACAATCACATTATTCCCAATTTTATCATCAGGATTCCCAATAATTTCCATTCCTTCTCCAATATCCATTCCAAAAATTTCAATTTTCTCTCCATTATCCATCCCAATAAACACTTCCTTTTCTTTAACCAAATTATTCTTATCAATCAAATAAATATAACTTTTTTGATTTTTAAAAATAACAGCCTTTTTTGGAACAGCTAGAATATTCTCTTTTTTCTTATAAATCACACGAATATCCACTTGCTCGTTTAAAAACAAATCCTTAAATAAAGTTGGTAAAAACTCAAATACATTCATATCCGCAATTTTATTGATCTTAAATAATTCTGCTTCAATAACCTTTTTTTCAGAAAATAAGTCCGAATTCTCTTTTGTCTTATCCTTATCTTTCAAAATTTCCTTATTTTTATCATTTTTCATTTCAATTAATTCTTCAAGTGTTTTTTCTTCTCCAATTTTTTTATCTTTTCTCCTAAAAATACTAATTTTGGCAACATTTCCAATATTCAGATTTTTAACTTTCTCACTTTTCACGCTTTCACTAACTATTTTTAAATCTTCCCTTTTAGCAAGAATCAAAATAGGCTCATTTTTATTTGTAATTCCGCCTTTCACTGCATTAATTTTCACAATATAAGCATCAAATGGACTTCTTACACTTCTCTGAACCAATCTTGTATTTCTCATTTCATCTTTAATTTCAATTTCCAATCCTGATATTTCTCCGCTTAATTCCTGAATTTTCTGACTAACATCAGCTCCCAATTCCTTTTGTTTTTCCAAATTTCGTAATTCCCGATTTTTAATCACTAATAACATACGTTTTTCATTCAATCCATTTTTCTGATAATCGCTAAATTTCACTATTACATCGCCCTTTTTTACAAAATCTCCAGCCTTGTAATAAACATCATCAACGGATAAATTCACATCCAGTCCAATTTTAGTAATATTATGTGCAACAACAGTTCCTTTCATATCCACAAAAAGTTCAAGATTTTCACGTGTTATTTTTTCAATAACATATTTCTGATTAATTTTGGGAGTACAGAATTTTATCATAAAAAGAATAATAAAAATAAAAATTGTGGGCATTATCCAAATTATTTCATCTTTTTTTCTCAAATTTCTCTTCCTTTTTTTAGTGGTTTCCGTCAAAATAGGAATTTTCACTTAAATTATCTTCATAAGGGAAATATTCCTTTCGTCCAAGATAAAGCTGATCTGATTTCCTTTGGATTGGAACTACAAAAAATCCCCAGTTATTCAAATCAGTATAAATAAAAAATCTTACTGTGTTGTTTTGAATTGTATCGGTATCATTTTGAGAAATTATATTTGTAAATTCAGGCAAAATTTCCTGTGCATCCATTTCTTCATAATTATCCTCATTTTTATAAATCATCTCTTTTTTCAATTCGCCTTCTGCAGTATAAACATAAATTTTTAGTTCTTCAGCAGAAATCTTTTTATCAATCTGTCCAATTAGAATATCAGCCTTTCGTGAAGTCTGTATCATTTCCACTTTTTCCCCATCGTATTTTTCCACCCACACAGAATACGGCACAAGCGGAACTTCATTTACAATTTCCACATCTATATGTCCAAAACGCTTATAATCCAGATATTTTATAGCTCCATCCAGACAGTTCAGTTTTAGCTCGTAATCATCACGATGGCTCAGTTCCTTGTATTCAATCATCTTTCCCGGCACAAATTCCTTTAGTACTTCCTGAAATGTACTGATTTTCGTTGACTGCCCACTTAATTTTATTAATGAATATTCAAAAAGCAGCCCTTCCTTGTAATATGTATTCAAAAATTTTCTGAGCATTCCGTAAATATCAGCTTTTACGATTTTTTCAATTTCTTTTATAGTAAAAATATGTCTTGGATAATCTGTTATTGTGGTAAATATTCCATTTTTATAAATATGAATTTTCCAGCTTTTTAACTGCGTTATATGAATATCATTCCGTTTTTCATAATTTCTGGGTACATCAAAACGTGTTCGCAGTCTTCCATCGGATGTAAAAAATTCTTTTTTAAGATTTTCAGCGGCTTCCCATAACATATAAAAGTTATTCCGTATTTTTTGATATTCTTCACTCATTTTATTCTCAAACTGCGAATATTTTGTAGGAATCACATTTTCATACTTTTCATATTCCAAATTCAGATTTTCAAAGATTTTCTCAACACCGCTGTCATCAATTACCTTGTAAATCATATCATTGTCATATTTTATCAAATCATTAATAGAAACGACCCTATTTTCAGAATATCTTGCCCCAAGTACAATTTTCAAAAACTGCATAATCCTGTAAGTCAAGTCATTTCCACCAAAATTCTCATCCCCGTTTTCAAAGCTTGTTCTTATATCCAGATAATATGAAATTTTGTCCTTACTAATCACATATTTACAAGCTGCCAAATCCGTCGTCCCGCCACCACAGTCAATAATTAATGCACTATATTCCTCGTTTTCCTTATATTTCCCCTTCCTTATCTGTATCTCAATTGTATTGTACAACACTGCAATCGCTTCATCCATCACATTTTCACGGATAATCTCATATTCATAATTTTTCTCGCTTGAAATTATATTTTTTTCAGAAATTTCAGAATTCTGATTTTTATTAAATTTATTTTCCACCATAAAAATTTCCTGAAACATCGTCAAAAACTGCTCCTTTAATTTTACAGGGCTGGAAGCGTGAATTTTTTTAAATTTGCATTTAAACATATATTCAGCACGATTTACAACATATTTTAAGTACGCCTTTATTATTTCCTTTCTTTTCACATACAGAATATTTCCAAACTCATCATTAATTTTCTCAAGTTTATTATGCTCATGAACCCACCTTTTCAAGCTGTAAAAAATCGAGCCATTGACAATATAGTCATTTCTCTCCAACTTTCTTATCACATCGTACCCAAATGAATACTTAATATTATTAGCATCGCTGCAATCATCAACATAAACTAATGTTGGAAAAATCTCACGGTAATGTCTCTCTCCATCATCAAATTTTACATAATTTATCGCATCTATCATTACATTTCCATTCAAAATATCGTTAGTAGGCAAGTCCTTCACATAATTTTTATCCAGATATGCCCCCACAGCCGTATTTACTGTCCCAAAATCAATACAAAGCGGTGTATTCGTAGTTTCCAGATTTTTCACAATAAAATTTTCAATTTCAACTTTGTAATAATCCATCTGGTACGGATAAAGCGGCATCATCTCATCTTCCTTCAAATTATAAAACTTATGAATAAATTTTAAATCATTTTCCTTAAAGAACAAAAATGAAAATTTATTATTTCTCAGCGTTTCGACTCTAAAAAATTCCTTTTTACTAATCAGAAAATACTTATTCCTGCTATTTAAATCCTTTTCCAGCTGGAAAATCCCACACAAGTAATTATTTGCATTTATAAGAAAAACATTTGCACTGCTCACATTTTCAGGAATTTCAATTTTATAATTGTCTTCCCTCATCAAATCAAGCTCCTTGTATAAAATAATCTTGTGTGGCACCCGTATCTTATTCTCGTGATGAATCCTCTCGCCGAGTTTATTATCAAAAAGTTCCTGAACATTCACAAGCCCGTTTTTATTATACTTGTCAATACAGTAATTTTCCTTGACTCCCCTATATTTCATCAAAAGTGCGATAAGCTCCTCTCTCGTGGGCGTTTCCACATGTACATTTACCAAATGTTCCTCAATTGCAATCTGATACATCTCATAATAAGATTTTCTTCGCAATTCCTCTTCATAAAATAATCTCATTTTTACCTTGTCCCCTTTAGTCATTAATAATGAATATTTTCTTTAAATTCAAGTTTTGGTTTTGATTTATTAATTTAAAATCCAAATAAAAAGCTATAAACATAGATTTTATTGAAATTTCTCTAGCTTGTTATAAAATCAAATCTATTAAAACGCTTTTATTTTAAGCAAAAATTTTTCTCAATTTATCAATCATTTCCCTAACACTTTCAAATCTTTTCTGCCTGTCAAACTCCAGCCCCTTTTTTATAACTTCTTCTACTTCCTTAAATTTCTCAATCTTCTCAAATCCCAAAATAACCTCTCTATCAAACTCAAGTTCTGCCTTATAAAATCTCTTAATTGCCCCATCCGCTTTCACTCCACAAAGCATAAAATATAAAAGTACCCCAAGCGAATAAACATCGGTTCTTTCATCAATCTCAACTTTCTCTGAATAAATCTCAATCGGCGAATACCCATCTGAAACCTTAACAAACTCAACCTTTTCCTTCTTTTTCAAGCTCGCTCCAAAATCAATAATCCTAATATTTCCCCTAATATCAATCAAAATATTAGAAGGCTTCAAATCACAATGAATAATTCCCTTTTTATGAATTTTACAAACTACTTCGGCAATTTTAAAAAATATTTCCAAAATATGATTTATCCTCTTTTTTCCATTTTTTATCCGATTTTCTAAAATATATTTTTTCAAGGTAACTCCACAAAAATATTCAGTAACAATATAATTTGTCCCATTTTCACTAAAAAAATCTAAAAATTTAACAACATCATCCACAAATTTCCGTTTTCTTCTTTTAGATTTTTTCAAAAATTTATCCAAAATACATTTTTCTTTCCAAAAACTTTCTTTCAAATTTTCAAAATCCTTCTTATACTTTTCAGTGAAAACCTCTTTTCCATTTCTCATAACAATTTCTGAAGGATAACATTCCTTAATAATTACTTTTTCTCCTTGTCTATCTTCACACATATAAATATTGGAAAAATCACTTTTAGCTACATAATTTAAAATTTTATACTTCCCATTCAATATTGTTCCCTTTGATAAAAAATCCATTCTTCTTTTCCCTTTTAAATTCTCTATTTTTCACAAAATTATTCCCATTTCTATCACGCCCAAGAACTTCCCAGTTTTTCTCAATTTCCTTTTCAAGTTGTGAAATCCCATTACTTTTTACCTTATAATTTTTCTTAAAATTTCTATTATCTGCATTCAAATTTTTTCTATTATATTTTTTATTTTTAGAAACTTTCTTTTTTATTCTTGAATTATTTAATTTTTTAGCTCTTTTCTCTTTAGTTTTTATAATATTTTGAGTAATTTCCAAATTTTTTGCATAGTTTTGTTCTATTTCTTCATTTTCTATCTTTTTATTTCTTACTTCCTTATTTTCAACCAGATTACTATTCTCCAAAGTTTTTTCAACTTCATCTTCAATATTTTTCTGTCTAACTTTATTTCTTTCTATCTCTGATTGTTTATTTAAATTATTTTTCATCAAATTTGCTTTTTCTATAATTTTCTCAGCCATTATATTTTTTACTTTTTCTTTTCTTTCACCTTTCAAGTTACCCTTTTGAATATTTTTCCCGACAAAAACAAACATAAACACAAATATTACAGCCAAAAATATATATTTTACAACTTTTTCCTGTTTTTGATTTTTTTCATTAATTTCTTTTTCTAACAATTCATAATTTTTTTCCATTTCAATATCTTCAACGAAAATTGACAAAAATGGTATCACTTTTCCCAATTTTTTCTCACTAGCCTTTATCTGTTCACTTAAATTCTGTTCGACATTTAATTTACTTTTCCTATCAACATAAATCTCCTCAATTTCATTCTCATTAACAACTTTCCAAAATCCAGGACTCCCAGCCAGCAAATAATCATGTTTTTTCAGTCTTATTTTTTTGACTTGCTCTCCGCTTATCTTTTCCACAATTCTATTTTCCCTATACAAAACAAATTCAGTTTTCCCCATATTTCCAACAATCATATTATTTTTTTCAATAATAATAACAATTTGCGAATAAAAATTTTTTAAATCAAAATCTTTTTCAGCTTTATGAAATTTATATAATTTTGTTTTCTCAAAAACCACTTTATCAATGGAAGATTGTATCATCTGTTTTATGTTTTCTAGCGAAAATTCATTATTTTCCAAATATTTTTCAATAATTTTATGAACTCCAATTTTTGCTAAATTTATCTTCTCAATTTTCTCATTTTCAACATTACTATTTTCAATTTTTTGAGATATTTCTGACTTTTCCTGCCATTTTTCATTAGTCTTTTCATCAAGGTCAGCAATACACCATATTCCCTTGCTTCCATTTGGAATATATGCCGAATAAGTGTTTTTTTCAGCAATTTGTGCATATTCCTTAAAAAAGAAAGTATTTAATTTTATATTTTTTATCATTTTCCCTCCTCCCTTTTAAAAAATCTTCCAAAACTGCCACCATTTTTTATTTGCCTTTTTCTCTGCCTTTTTAAGCTTTTTCTGAATTTCAGCTATTTCATTTTGTTTTGTACCGCTTTTTTCCAGCTTTTCCTTTGCCTGCGTAAATTTTTCCACAGCTTCCTTCCATTTTTTATTCTTAAAATCATCTTCTGCTTTTCTCTTTAATAAATATCCCTCATTTTTTTCAATTTTTTTATTCAAATCCTCAATTTTAGACATCTGATTTCCAAAATTTCCATCTGCATTCACCTCTTCCAGAAGTTTCTTCGTTTCCTCATATTTTGAAATACTTTCTTCAAATCTTTCATTTATAGCCAGCTGATCAGCCTGCGTTTCCATATTTGACGCATTTTCCATTTTTCTTGTTATTTCTTGACGTTTTTGACGCTCCCGCTCCATTTCTTCCTGCTGTGCCTTGATTTCAGCTTCTTTTATCTGCAGTTGCTGTTGCATTTGAATTTCCTGCTGCCTTAACCTTTCCGAATATTCCATTTCTTGCGTTTTCAATTTTTCAGCATTCTGGCTTTCAAATTTAATAAATTCCTGTGCCTGATTTATGTATTTACTCACAGCATTTGCATTATTCGTATCCTTCATTTTCTGATAAATATTTTTAGCCTGCGTTAGAATATTTATTGCTTGTGCTGGATTATTGGCAGTTATTTGCGAAAGCCCTTCCTGAACGAGATTATTGGCAGTCTGTAAATTAGCATTTTGCTGGGAATTAAGTTCCTGTATCTTATTGTCAATTTCTCCCACTTTCACAGTATCTCCAAGCACCTGGTACATCTGTCGTGCCTGATAATACGCCTCTTTTGAAGAATTAATATTGCTTTGTGCCAGCGAATCTCCTTTATTTTCAGCAAGCATTGCCCCATTATACGCTGTTTTTTCCTTATCCGTTATTTCTTCCAGCTTTTTCTCAACTTGCGAAACATAATCTGCCCTTCCATTTACCAAATACATATCAGCCGCATTTTTATAACTAACCTTTGCCAAATTGTAGCTTCCTTCATTAACCGCCGTATCTCCAGCCGTTTCCAAAGCCTTGGCTTCCTTTAATTTCACAGTTGAATTTATCCGTGAATCCAATGTAGTTAAAATCTCTTCCGTGTTCAGCTCATCCCGTTTATAGCTATTATCATTCAGGTTATACTTAGCCTGCTGATATTTTACATTCGCCTCGTCATAATTTCCGCTGTTAAACATCTCATTTCCCTCATTAATATCCGAAAATGCCTTTTTAATTTTTTCAGTTTCTCCAATTTTCTTATTTATCTCATCAATTTTCTTACTTGCATCAGCTCTTTTTTTCTCAGCATTCGTAAGAAATCCTATTATACCCTTGTTTTTAGGCTTTAGTTTTTCGTATTCTCCAATTTCAAGTTTCAAATTATCAATTGAATTATTAAAATTTTTCTTTAAGATCTCCTCATCTGCCAATTTTTCATACTGTGTTGCCGCCTGCAGAATACCATTTCGCCTTTTTACATTCCAAATTATAACAAACAAAATAATTACAACAATAATTAGCATTACAAGTATTATTTTTTTTATAAGTTTGCTTTTATCCTTTTCCATCGGCTCTGGACTTGCCACCGCCTGTACTTCTACCTGTGCAATCGTATAATTTTCGATATTATCCCTAAGTGAAGCAAGTATCCGTTTTTCCAATGAATTTAACCATTGCTTCTTATCCTCAAATCTGGATAAATCATTTTCCATATCATGCTCATCAATATTTTCCCAGAATCCTACAGTCGTCAAGCAAAAAACATCTTTTTCCATAAGTTCTACAGGTTTTTTTATAATATTTGGCTTAATTTTCCCAAAATCTCCAATTGCCTGCAGCAAATCATTTCTTTGCCTGTGAAATCTCATATCCGATATATTCAATGCCTCTTCATCCACCAAAAGCTGTGCTATCGTGTCATCTCTGCTTTGAGAAATGATATATCCACCTCTAATATGATAAAACCTTGTATTTCCGATATTTCCATATAAAATTGAATTATAGTTGCTTATTACGATTAAAAGGGAAGTGTGCATAAGAGAATATTTCTGAGTTTCTTCCTGTTTTTCCTTAACTTTCAGATTGGCATAATCCATCATTTCCTTTATTACATCATAGTTAAATCGTGGACGTAGCATAAAATATTCAATCGCAGATTCCACAGCAATCCTTGCCGCAACTTTTGCCCCTTCTTCCTCATCAAATCCATCCGCCACAGCCCAAATCGCATAATTATCCAGCAAAACATACCCAAAATAATCGTTATTTTCAGCCTTCGTCCCAGCCTCACTCAAAAATTCCGTAACAAATTTTGCCTCATCTTTCCTCATTTCTCAATTTCTCCCTCTATTTTTGATTAATTCAACTTTATAAAATATATTTTTATACTATTCCCCATTAAAAAGGTTAATATCTAGTAAATTTTGAATTGTATTCTATTTTCTAATAAGATTTAGTATTAGATTATTTTGTTTAATAACAGTTTTTCCTATTTTATA
>NZ_CALHQO010000120.1:0-2137 GCF_938036635.1 uncultured Leptotrichia sp. | reverse complement strand
CACGGTAACAGGACAAAAAGGTTCTTATCTTGTTACCGTGAAAGTTGTCTTATATCAGACACGCAATTTGTAGAAATAACGAAGAGTGGATATAAGACAACTTTCACGGTAACAAGACAAGAACCTTTTTGTCTTTGGGAGTTTGACATGGAGAATGACAATATGAAAGGACATTGGATCGGTGTTTTCAGTGGCAATGAAAAGAATGCTACGATTGACTTTACAGAACACATTGAGCCTAAGAAATGGTTTATGATTCCATTTGTGAAGATTTATTTGAAATATCAGCAAGCCAAGTATGTCAGAGATTTAAGGAGGAAATTAAAATGTCTAATTTAAAAAGAATAATCTTAAGTTTAATGTTGCTAATGGGAATTGTAGCATTTGGTAAAAAAAATAGTTTTACATTTGTAACAGCTGGGAAAACTTTAAATAATGCAATTGCTGGAAAAAGTTTGAATCTGGATAAGGGAAATGGTGAAAAAATGGAGTTTACCTCTTTAAACCCTAATGGAAATAAAAATTATAAAACAAATACAGCAGGTGTGATGTTTGATTATGATAATAAGGATGTTAAAAATTCATCAGCAAAATTTGCATTTGGTTTTGATATTTTAAATGACAATATTGAAATTGAAAATGTCAAAATTTATGTTGCGGTACCAAATGAAGGTGAAAAATTGCTTGTGGAAGATGTAATGCCTAAAGGGGCAAAAAAAATGAAAGATTTTAAAAAAGGTCAATATGTTCAGGAAATGGAATTAAAACAAGGCTCAACTTCCAGAGTAGGAGATATAATTGTAAACGAATACAACTGGATGGGGCAGTCTGACACTATTGGAAAAGCAGACCCAAATCTTTTGCTTTCAAGAACTTCAAAAAATTATGCATACCTATTTAAATTTGTAATAAAAGCCAAAGGAATGCCAGAGGAAGTTATTTATCAGCCAGCAGTATTAAAAGTAAAATTGGTAGGAGCTCAAAATTTTTAAAATAAATTTATAAAAGTGAGATTTTTAAATTAAAGTCCGGTTGTATATTTCTAATTTTTATTTTCAAATTTTAATTGACATTTTTGAAAAAAGTGCTATGATAAAAATATGTAAAGGAATTTTTTTAAATTCTGAATTTTAAATGAGGAGGACAGCTATGATGAACGAAAAATTGGAAAAAATGAGAAATGGAAAAGGATTTATTGCAGCACTAGATCAAAGTGGAGGAAGCACTCCGAAAGCGTTGAAATTGTATGGAATTGATGAAAATGAATATTCAAATGATGCAGAAATGTTTGACTTGATTCATAAAATGAGAACTAGAATTATAAAAAGTCCAGCTTTTAACGATACAAAAATTTTAGGTGCTATTTTATTTGAGCAAACTATGGATAGAAAAATCGATGGAAAATATACAGCGGATTTCTTGTGGGAAGAAAAAGGAGTTTTGCCTTTCTTAAAAGTTGACAAAGGACTTGAAGAATTGGAAGATGGTGTTCAAACAATGAAACCAATGCCAGAATTGGATGAACTTTTGAAAAGAGCAAACGAAAGACATATTTTTGGGACAAAAATGCGTTCTGTTATAAAAAAGGCATCACAAACAGGAATTGAAAAAGTTGTAGATCAGCAATTTGAAGTTGCAAATAAGATTATTGCTGCAGGACTTGTTCCAATAATTGAACCAGAAGTAGATATTCATAATACTGATAAAGCAGAATGTGAAACAATATTAAAGAATGAAATCAAAAAGCATCTTGATAAATTGCCTGAAACTTCAAATGTTATGTTAAAAGTAACATTGCCAACAGTTGAAAACTTTTATGAAGATTTGACAAAACATCCAAGAGTTGTAAGAGTAGTAGCATTATCAGGAGGTTACCCAAGAGAAAAAGCAAATGAAATTCTTTCAAAAAATAAAGGAATAATCGCAAGTTTCTCAAGAGCATTAACTGAAGGATTATCAGCACAGCAAAGTGACGAAGAATTTAACAAAACTTTGGAATCAGCAATCGAAGGAATCTACGAGGCTTCTGTAAAATAATTTTTTATAAAAAATAAACTGAATATAAGAACTGGCTTGTTTAAAAGAGATGAGTCAGTTTTTATTTTTGGAAATTGTATTGCTAAAATATTGTAAAAAT
>NZ_CALHQO010000119.1:0-1222 GCF_938036635.1 uncultured Leptotrichia sp. | reverse complement strand
GGAGACTGAAATGGGTTCCCGTATTGTTGAGGTTCACAATGGTTCAGCTCTTTTTACAGGTGATGCTGGAAATGGAGCAAGCAATGCAAGAAGGTTTATGATTGAAAAAGATTTAATAGAAGCCATTATCCGGTTGCCTGAAAATATGTTTTACAATACAGGAATAACAACATATATCTGGATTTTATCCAATAGAAAAGAAGAAAAAAGAAAGGGGAAGATACAGCTTATTAATGCAAGTGGAATAAAGACTTCACTTAGAAAAAATATGGGCAAGAAAAACTGTGAATTTTCAGAAGATAATAGACAATTTATTCTAAATCAATATCTAAATTTTGAAGAGAATGAGTATTCGAAAATATTCTCAAATGATGAGTTTGGATATTATAAAGTTGTAGTGGAAAGACCGCTAAGACAAGCTGTATTATGTAATGCAAATAATATAAAAGAAATAGAGGAGGAGCTTGAAAAAATTGGCGTGCTGTCTGGGGCGATAGATAAAAAAGTGCTTGCAGAAAGCTTTATTAAAGGGACATCTAGCTCTATGAAGGAGCTTGAAAAGAGTGAAAATGTAAATACATATCTGGAAGTTTTGAAATTAATGGAAAGTGATGAAAAATATCTAAATTATGCAGCATTTGAAAAGGCTTTTAATAAGCATTTAAAAAAGAAAGATATAAAAGGGGCAAGTTTAAGCAAGCTTGCTTCAACAGGACTGTTAAGCCGCATGATAGTTAAGGATGAAGAGGCAGCTATCCAGAAGGACTCAAAAGGTAATATAGTTGCAGATCCGGAACTTAGAGATACCGAAAATATTCCGATGACATTTGAAGGAGGTATAGACGAGTTTATTAAGCAGGAAGTATTGCCATATCACGCAGATGCTTTTGTCGATGAGAGCAAAACACAAATAGGATATGAAATAAACTTTACAAAGTATTTCTACAAAGCTAAAGAACTGGAGAGTGTAGAAGAGATTGTGAATCGTATTAAAGAATTGGAAAGACAATCTGATGGAATGATGGCTTCTATATTGGAGGGGCTTTATGAATAAGTATGAGAGATATAAGAGTACGGAACTGTCTTGGTCAAAACATTTGCCATATTACTGGAATATAAAGAGAATAGCAAGTATCTTTGACATAAGAAAAGAAAAAAATTCTCCTGTTAGAACCAAAGAAATTTTATCATTAAGTGCAAAGTACGGTGTTTCTCTATATTC
>NZ_CALHQO010000118.1:0-6096 GCF_938036635.1 uncultured Leptotrichia sp. | reverse complement strand
TCTTCCGCTACATATTTTGTATAAATCGGCTCATTTCTTTTCCCTCGAAAAGGCACAGGTGTCAAATACGGACAATCTGTTTCCAGAACAATTTTTTCCAAAGGCAATTCCTTCACAAGCTCCTTCGTCTTTTTATTATTTTTAAACGTCAAAGTACCACCAATTCCCAAGTAATACCTATCTAAAAATGGCTTTGCCGCTTCCAGAGAACCTGGATAACAGTGCAAAATCCCGCCAACATTTTTATAATCCTTCAAAACATCAAGTGTATCCTGCAAAGCCTCTCTTGTATGGATAACAACTGGTTTTTTTACCCTTTCTGCAAGTTCCATTTGCTTTCTAAATCCAGCAATCTGAACATCCTTCGGATCTTCCATCCAGTGATAATCCAGCCCAATTTCCCCAATTGCGACAACTTTTTTCTCAGTCAATGCTAATCTTTCCAGTTCTTTTTCCACTTCATCATTATATTTTTTTATATCCACAGGATGAACTCCAATTACCGCATTCACAAACGAATATCTATTCGCAAGCTCAATGCTTTTAAGTGAACTTTCTAAATCAAACCCAATGCTCACAATCCCTTCCAGCTCATCTTCAATCCTTTTCATCACATCATCAAAATCATTTTCAAACTGTTTATCATAGATGTGCGTATGCGTATCAATTATTTTTCTCATTTTTTAATTCCTCTTCTGTAAAAAAATTCCATTTTCCATTAATTTTTTCTGCTCTAATATTGTCTTCTTGTTCTTCAAATTTTTTTGCATTATTAATCTTTTCTAAAACTCTTTCTGAAACTATATCGATTAACTTAGGTAACCATTTTTCTTGAAATTCTTTTTTTGGAATATTCGCCAAATATTCCATAGATTTTCCTGTTCTTTCTTTAAATAACTTTCTCATTTTTTCTTGATCTTTTTCATCTAAACCAAAATTATTATTTGATAATACTGGGGACTTCAAGCTAATTATTAAATCTGCTTTTGAAGAAGACACATATTCAATTTTTTTTATATTAATCTCCCTTTTTTTCAAAAATGCTTTTGTAATTTCTCCAAAAAACATTGCTTCAACAGTATTTTTTTGCTCTTTTATTTGTTTATCAACTTCTTTTAATGCAGTAGAAACATCTGCCTTCTTATATTCAGAAAAAGCTTTTTCAATTTCAATATTATTTTTCTCAATTTCTGATTTTTGAATTTTCACATTTGGCTTAACTTCCACCTTATAATTCGCAGAAAATCCAAGACTTGCTGTTAGTAAAAATAATATTAATATCTTCTTCATTTACTCATACCTCTTCTAATTTATTCACATTATTTTCCAAAATTTTCAAACATAGAATCAAAAATATCAAAACCATCACTTTCTAATGTTTCTTCATCTTTATATTCCCATTCTTTCTGATTTTTTTCTAAAATCATTTTTCTCTTTTCAGTTTCATATTCAAATTGGTTATTATCCAATCTTTTTATCATTTCATTTTGAGATTCAGAAAAAATTATTACATTTGCTTTCAATCTTTCTTCATTGGACAATTTTTGAATTTTTTCCTTATCTAATTTATAACCCAATTCTTTTGAAACTTTATCTTCTAGTTTTTTGTTAAATTCTTCAGAAAACATAATTTCAAAAATATTCGGAGATTTTTCAGTATAAGTTATTTCCACTTTGTTTTTTGAAATAAAATTAATTTTTTCAATTTTATAAATTGTTTTTTCATAAACTTTGTTATTCATCAAAACATCAGGTACATTCACTTTAAAATTTTTTTCACCAGTTTCCAAATTAGTATTTTCCGAATATTCAATACCCTTATTTTTACTTTCTATCCTATCTGAAATTTCTTTATTAAAAACTTCAACAATTTTTTCACTTTGATTTTTCATTTCCTCTTCTGATAATTTTAAACTCTTATTTTTTACAATTTCAAAATTTTCTTTTTTTAATTCAAATGAAAAACTTAACGAAAAAACAACAAAAAACAAAATAATTACTTTTTTCATACAAAATCTCTCCTTTTCACTTTTGAAATCAAACTTAAAAATTATAATTTTTCAATTTCTTAACAAGGCGATCTTTTTCTACTTCGTTTAATTTAGAAAATTAAATTTTAGTTTTATAGCTTTCAATCAACTTTTGATATTCATTAACGACCCACTCACCAAATCCCAAATGAATCGCATCACTTATTCCATAATTTTTTATCTCTGATTTTTGAAAAAACAACTTTCCGTCTAGACAATGTTTTTCATGATAGACTTGTACAGAAGAACTCACGAATTGCTTCAATTTAATTAGAAACTCCAATTTATCTGGTAAAGTTTTTTCAAATGTATTTAATTCTTCCATCCTTTTACCACCTTATTTTTAAATACTTCTTAAAAATGGTCATAGTGTTTTTTACTCAGGATAATTTAAATTTTCCTCTCCCAAATGCTCCAGCGTTTCCTCCAAATATTTCTTAGCCTCAAAGTTAGCCATCGGCAAGTTTTGATCCAAGTAATTTCCACATTCTATAGCAGTCGCTCCTGGGATTGCTCCTTTAAATTCTGCCATAAATTTGTAAAGTTCTTTCATTAAGTCAATAATGTCCTTTGATTCCAGTTTTCCTTTTAAGATAAGATAAAATCCTGTTCTGCATCCCATAGGCCCAAAATATACGATTTCATCTTTCCAAGTTGGATGATTTCTCAAAAAAGTTGCTCCCAAATGCTCCATTGTATGAAGTTCAGCAATATTTATTACTGGCTCTCTATTTGGTAATTTCATTCTTATATCAAAACTTGTCAAATAATTTCCATTAACTTCGTCTATTCTTGACACATAAATTCCTCTGTTTAATCTGATGTGATCTACTGTAAAACTTGCTATTCTTTCCATTTTTTCCACTTCCCTTTTGTATTTTTATTTTTTTAAATTTTTAATCCTTTTATCTTTCCACTTTTATTGAAGATTGTATTAACAAGTCCAATGTTTGCGGATAATCATAACCTTTTGAAGCTGTACTTTTTGGCAATAAGCTGGCAGATGTCATTCCTGGCGATGTGTTTACTTCCATAAAATATGGCGTTTCTTCATTTACCACCATAAAGTCTATTCTTGCAAACCCTTCACATTTTAGCCCGTAATAACTGTCTTTTGCAAACTTATTAATTTCAGCCTGCACTTTTTCAGGAAATTCAAATACATATTCATTTGCCCCACCTTTTGCATATTTTGATTCGTAGTCAAAGTAATCTCCTGCAAGAGCCTCAATTCTTAGTGTTGGAAAAACTTCCCCATCAATCACAGGTACGCTTATTTCCACACCATGCAGAACTTCCTCAATCAATGCCTCCTTATCCATTCCAAAAACAAGTTCCAGCCCTTTTTCAAGTTCTTCCTGATTTTCCACAAAACTTACTCCAATGCTTGAGCCACCGTTATTTGGCTTTACTACAACACGATTCCCCAATTCTTTTTTTATTGTTTCAAAGTCAACAGTTTCGCCTACACGTACACTTTTCCATTTTGCAATTCTAACTCCGTATCCAGCCACAATTCTTTTCGAAAATTCCTTATCCATACAAACTGCACTTGACATCACTCCAGGCCCGCTATAAGCCACTCCCAGACTTTGTAAAATTGCCTGTATTCTCCCGTCTTCTCCAAATACACCGTGTAAAGCGATATAAACAAAATCCAGATTCAAGTCTTTTACTTTCTCAAAAACTTCCTTTTCTGAATCAATCACAATATCAAAAACCTCATATTTATCTCTATTCAAGTTTGCTACAATTTCACTTCCTGTCTTTAAAGAAACTTCCCTTTCAGTTGAAACTCCCCCACGTATTACTCCTACTCTTAATTTTGACATTTTCTCTTCCTTTCCAGTTTTTTTATTATAATAAATCTTCTTCATAATCAAATAACTGTTTGCTTTTTATAAAAATTTAAAATTTCTAACAACTACAATGTTTTTATAAAACTAATTTCTATCATTTTTTTCCAATATTTTTACAATAAAACTTTGATATTTTAGATTAAAAACACTGTATTCAGTTTTATTTCTGCATTATTACTTCTACAATTACCTAAAACAGTATAAACATAATTCCAAGCAAATCTATTTTATAAATTTTTAAAATCTTCTTTTTCAAAATCATATTTTTTACCGCAAAAATGGCATTCTACTTGAATTTTGCCTTCCTCTTCCAGAATTTTATCAATTTCTTCTTTTCCAAGCGTGATTAATCCCTTGTAAAACTTCTCTTTAGTGCAATTACATTTATACTCCAGCTCTGATTTTTCCAAAATTTCAAAATCTTCCACATAAACCTTTTTATGAGCGCCATCAACATCTGTCTCTTCCTCAAATACCGAAATATCCTCATAGAGCAGCTCAACAATCTGCTCAAGGCTCATTCCACCTTCCAGAAGTTCAGTAATCATCCTAATCTGCTGTAATTTATTTTCCAGTTTATCAATAAATCCGTCTTCCACACCTGGCAACAGCTGTATCAGATATCCTCCAGCCCTTTTTACTTCTCCATTTTCATCCAGTTTTACACCAAGTGCGACAACTGATTTTATCTGCTCTGACAAAAGAAAATAATGAGCAATTATATCTGCAATATCCTCTTCATTTATTTTTGTAACGCCAGAAAACGGATCACGCAGCCCCAAGTCCTTTATAACTTGCATCGTTCCATTTCCAATAAATCTCACTTGCCCAGTTTCATCTTTTATAAAATTTCCATTTTCGTCAATTATCTGATGAAATTTATCTTCAGGATTTCCAATATAACCTTTTACTTCCCCTTTCATATTCCCAGTCGCAAGCATATTTCCATAAGGTCCATCTCCATTTACTTTAACTGTCACTAAATCCTTCTCATTTTTCAAATCTTTCCCCATCATAGCTGTCGCTGTCAATAGTTTCCCAAAAATAGTTGTCGCTATCGGATCAAGTCCATGAATCTTCTTTGCCTCTTTTACAATCTCTGTCGTATCACAGACAAAAAATCTTGCACATTTGCTTGTCCCTCTAATTATTTCTGATTTTCCCATATTTTCTAACATCCTTCTTTATTTCAAAATTATAATTATTCCTACTCAAATCTAAATTCACTTAATTTTTATCAATTCAATCTCAATTTGATTAAAATTTATTTTTAAGAATTACATTATTAGAATATCATATTCTATACAAAAAAACAAGATAATTCATTTCCAAACCCAATAGAAAACAAAAAAATACCACTGTCTAAATCAACAGTAGTATTTTTCATTCTCAATCAATTTTTCCTATCCAATTTCATCATCATAACAACCAATCCATCTTTAGAAATAAAATTATCTATCTTCTCAAAGCCAAATTTTTTATAAAAATCTATAAGTTTCTCTGAATTTTTACATTCCAGCCAGACATATTTTGCATTTATCAATTCCTTTGCTTCTAATACTACATTAAATGCAGACGTAAGCAAATCTTTTCCTCTTATCTGTTTTTTACTAGATAAATTATAATTTTTCCCTAATTGCCCAATTAAATAACTATTTACAATTATATGCCCATTTTCAAGTATTTGTCCACTTTGCATTAATTTTTTTCTTCTACTGTTACTTAATTTATCAACTCTTTCTTTAGATAAAATCAAACTTTTATTTGAAACAGTAAAATATCCCAATAATAGATTGTCATTATTAAAAATTAAATGTGTTGTTGAAATTGAACTTTTTTCAAAAAATGCAGCCTTATTATGTAAAAAAATTTCTATATCCGTATTTCCCCTACTTTTAAATTTGCTTAAAACTTTATCTTGTAAATATTCTTCCGTATTATATTTTAACAAATCGCTTATTGATAACCTCAATGTTTCCATTATTTCATCCCTAATATTTTCTTGATTCTTTTCTCATCCGTTATTTTCGTCACTTTAATATCTGTTAAATTCGGTTTTCTATCATTCTCCAATGCCTTTATTAAGCCATCTATCTCCTTGTCTGTCTTAAACTCTGGCAATCTTAAAAAACTTGATGTAGCCATTACAATTCCTCCCTCGTATAATATATTTGTAGTTTTTTACATCCCTCTTCAAGGATTTTGTA
>NZ_CALHQO010000117.1:0-1433 GCF_938036635.1 uncultured Leptotrichia sp. | reverse complement strand
AAATTTTTTAAAGTTGTATTAGGAATATTTATTTTAGCTAATTTTGGAATTGCAGAATATGTCAAAACTTTTGAAATATTTAATGAATGGTCAAGTTATTTCCATAATAAAAATAATGTGTATTATAAAAATAAATTGTATAAAGTGCCTTTAAATGTTGATACAAAGTCCTTTAAATATTCTACTGCTCCGATTATTACAGCAAACTTGACAACTGCTGATGCTAATGGTTACCTGCAGGATAAAAATGAAGTTTATTATTTTGACATGAATAAATTAAATAAATTCTCTTTAAATGGTATTTTTCTAAAATAGAAGGTGCAGATGTAGAAAGTTTTAAAATAATTATTTTAAATGGTAAAGTGCAGCAAAACATTATAATCAAATTTATCAGCTAGTTCATCAGTTATATTTTATTTTTAATTTAAATGTGCTAAAATAGAAAAAAATAAGGAGGAATTATAAAAATGAGTTTAATTAAAGAAAGGAAAGTTGAGAATACTGAGCTTTTTTATGATTTGACATTTGTTTACGCTATCTCAAAAATTTCAGAACTTGCTCATCATCCTCATAATGGAATTATTGAGCCCTGGGTACTTATAAGTTTTACATTGTTTTCTCTTGCAGTACTTCAGGAGTGGTTATATTTAACCAATTATTTAAACTGGTTTGGGACATTTGACATTAAAGAAATTGTCATTATGTGTATAAATATGGGAGCTGCAATTTATCTTTCCAATTCTATTTCCTTAGATTGGGAGCAGAATTTTTATCCATTTAGTATTTCTATGTTGATAATGTCTTCAAGTGTAGCCTTTTTATATCATTGTCAGGCTATGAAAAGTGCTGTTGGAGAAAGGGAATTAATCAATTTAAGGAATATCCTGCTGATTGTGATAACACTATTTGCAACAAGTTTATTATTAGGTTTTCGTCTAGGAATACTGTTTTGCATAGCTGCAAATATTTTCGGTGTTTTTCTGCCTATAATATATAGAGTGAAATTTAACAACAGTATCACTAATTTTGGACATTTGAAGGAAAGATTTGAGCTGCTGACAATATTATTTTTTGGGGAAATGGTTGTGACCATCGCACAATATTTTAGTCCAGAACACTTTACTATTTATCCTTTTATAGCATTCATTACAATATTTTTTCTATTTGGAACTTATACAGTAGTGATAAATAAAGTAATAAATCCTAACCAGAAGACAAGAGGGTTTGTCCTTATGTACTCACATTTTTTTCTGCTAATGAGTTTAGGGATTATAATTTATTGGTGGGATTTGGTTGGAAAGAACACGGATAAAACAATTTTAGCAATCTTTTTCATTGTTGGATATACAGGATTTTATTTAATGCTATTTGTAAATGAGATTTATATAGAGAAGAAAATGCGTTTACGTAAAAAGGATTTTTTAAAAATTTTT
>NZ_CALHQO010000116.1:0-1977 GCF_938036635.1 uncultured Leptotrichia sp. | reverse complement strand
GAGCATAAATAAGTCCAATAGCTGAAAATGTCAATCCGCTTAATGCTGAATATATAAGGGAAATTAATGCCCTTGCATTAATGATTTTAAAATGCCCAATTTCCTTTTCTAAATACAGGAACTCTTGTCCCATCTTCTAAAATTCCATCAATATCCATTTCCGCATCACCAATCATAAAGTCAACGTGGGAAATAGACTGATTAATGTGAGCTTTTTCTAGTTCTTCTTCAGTCATTTTTGTACCATCTTTTAGGGTAGTTGGGTATGCTGCACCCAATGCCAGATGGTTTGAGGCGTTTTCATCAAACAATGTCTGGTAATAAAGAAGCCCAGAGTTAGAAATAGGCGAGTCATTCGGCACAAGGGCAACTTCTCCAATTCTTCTCGAACCTTCATCAGTATCAAGCAGCTGCTTCAAAATCTCATATCCTTGCTCCGCTTCAAAATCCACAACTTTTCCATCCTTAAAAGTCAATTTAAAGTTATCAATTATATTCCCTTGATAAGAAAGCGGCTTTTTATTTGAAACATATCCATCTACACGATCTCTATCTCCAGCCGTAAACACTTCTTCAGTAGGCATGTTTGGCAAGAAATCAGCTCCTTTTGCATTTTTACTTCCAGCTGCTACCCAAATGTGATTTTTAGGAAGTCCTACTGTCAAGTCAGTACCTTTTGAAGTATAGTGAAGTGCTACAAAGTTTTTATTGTTTAGAAATTCAGCTTTTTCAGTCAAGTTTTGCCTATGTTCTTCCCAAGCCTTAACAGGATCATCTTTATCAACTCTTACAGTCTTTAATATTGCGTCAAGCAGTTTTTCCTGTGCAATGTCAGTATTTTCTTCATCTGGGAATACAAGTTTTGCCCAGTCTGCCGAAGGATAGCTTGCGATTGTCCAAGAATTTACATCTGTCATAATGCAAGTTCTGTAATGTTTATAGGCTTCTCCTGAATTTTTTGTTAATGCTCCCAGTTTTTCAGCATCAATTCCAGCAAATAAATTTGGAGAACTGCTTAAAATATGGATAAATACGACATTATTGTCAAGATAGTCATTTCTTTCGTCAATTGCCCATTGTGGAATGTGTGAATAGACTTCTTTTGATTGATATTCAGCATGAAGTCTTGATAATTTGTCGTCTGTCAATTTTACATGGACATCACTTGCTCCCACTTGATAAGCTAATTCTGTAACCTTATAGACTAACGGTAAAGCATCAGTTGTACAATTTACCCAGACTTTCTGCCCTTTCTGTACATTTGCCCCAATTTTTACAATTACTTCGGCATATTTATTTAATTTTTCTTCAAAGTTGTTCATTTTTATTTTTCTCCTTTTATTTATTATTGATAAAAGATTTTCATTTTCTCATTTTCCTCGTTATCTTTATAAAACTGTAACTTATTATATTTCTCATCTTCAAAAATAATAAATTCATCGTCATCTGAATTTGGGTTACTATTTTTTAAGTTTTTTAGTCCTTTATAAAAATTTTTTATGGATTTTTTTGCTTCTTTTACATAACTTTTATATTTATCAATATCCATTTTTTCATTTTCAATTTCTGAATCTTTTATTTTCTCGGCTTGAGATACTGCTAATTTAAAATCTTTTCCCAGTATTTCCAGTTGATTTATTAAGTTGTCATTTTTTTTGTCTGCAAACTCATCAGCATAAAGTTTTTTATTAATTAGAGAAATAATGAATTTTATACGGAAAATATTATATGCGGCAGTTTGTCCGCTATTTTTTAAATTATTTAGTAAATGTTTTGCCGATAGGGACTCTAAATTTTGAAATTCTGATGCAAGACTACTGTCATAATAACTGTATGACATAAGAATTTCTTCGTATTCCTTGTCTAAAATTCTACCTTTCTGAAAATTATCTTTTTTATATTCGTTACTTTTATAATAATTCTCAATTTCCTTCATTTTGGAAATTTTCTTTTCAGAATACTCAAAATATTCATTTA
>NZ_CALHQO010000115.1:0-4826 GCF_938036635.1 uncultured Leptotrichia sp. | reverse complement strand
CTAAAGAAAATAGATATTCATAGCGTTACTTTAAAAGAAAACGCTTCATTTTTTGGCTTAATTTTCAAATACATTGACTATAGTATTATTATTGTAATTTTAATGTTTCAAAAATTTCTTCCACACTATTAAGTTTTTCAATTTTTTCAATCAATTCTTCTTCATAAGATAATTTTGAAATCTCAGCCAATAAATCTAAATGTTCTTTTTTTGTTTCTTCTGGAGCTGCAATCATAAAAATTAATTTTGAAGGTTCTCCATCCATACTTTCAAAATCTACTCCTTCACGAGAAATTCCTAAAGCAAGAGAAAGTTCTTTTACAAGTGGTGTTCTTGCATGTGGAATAGCTATTCCGTCTTGCATTCCAGTTGGTGTCAATTTTTCTCTTTCATTTATTTCCTTTACAAATTCTTCCAAGTCTTCTGAATTAAGAACTTCACTTTTCACAAACAATTGTGCCATTTCCTTAATAATTTCTTCCTTTGTTTTACCTTCTAAATTTACTTTTATTCTTTCTGGTACCAAATATTCTAATATTTTCATGTTTTTTTACAGGATTTTCCTGTAATCTCCTTTCTAAAATTTTTCCCATTTTTTCAGAATATCGTCTAGCACTTGCATTTCAGACATTTCTGATAAATTATAAGTAATATAGTTTTTTTCTTTTTTGAACCATATCATCTGTCTTTTTGCATATCTTCTACTTTCCATTTTTATTTCATCAATCGCTTCATCCCACGTGATTTTTCCTTCAAAATATTTAAATAGTTCCTTATATCCGATTGAAGATATTTTATAAAGACTTTCTGTATACTTATTATATACTTTTTTTGCTTCTTCTACAAGTCCTTTTGCAATCATAATTTCAACTCTTTTATTAATCCGTTCATAAAGCTCTTCTCTATTTCTAGTAAGAAATATCTTTAAGAACTCATAATTATTATTTTTTATATTTTGTATACGTAACTCGCTAAATTTTCTACCAGTCAAAATACAAACTTCAATTGCTCTAACCAATCTCAATTTATTAAACAAATCAATTTCAGTATACGACTTTTCATCCATTTCTTTAAGAATTTTCTGTAACTCCTCAATACTTTTGCTTTCCAAATCAGCTCTGATTTTCGCATTTTTTGATGGCAGTTTTGCAAATCCATCTGTGATTGATTTTATATAAAGCCCTGTTCCACCTGTAATAATAATATTTTTCTCATTTTTTTCACCATTTTCATTCAAAATATTATTTACAGTTTTTTCAAAATCTCCCACAGAATAGTCCTCATCAGGATTTATAATATCAATCATATAATGTTGTATTCCCTGCATTTCATCACTTGTTATCTTAGCTGTTCCTATATCCAGCTCCTTATAAATCTGAGAAGCATCTGCTGATATAATTGCTGAATCTATCTTTTTAGCAAGCTTTATCGACAAGTCTGTTTTTCCTACTCCAGTTGCACCTGCGATTACAATTCCTTTTTTCCTTACTGCTATCTTCTTTACCTCCCATTATAAGTAAACCACATCTTTACTGAAAATCTTTTTAAAAAATTTATTACTAAACTATATATTCAAATTCATATCCAGCAATAATTATAATATCTCCTTCTTCAACCCCAGCTTTTTCAAGCTCTGTTTCCATTCCAAGACTTCTCATCTTCTGAAGGAAATTTATTATTCCTTCTTCTCCAATAAACACATACTTTTTAAGCACATCATCCACAATACGTCCGTCCACTTCAAATACATTGTCAGTTGTTTTCTTAACAATCCAGTCATCTTTTTTATTATTTTCCTGAATCAGCTCTTCAACAGAATGAACTTCTTCCAGTTCTTCCCTAGGTATTTCCTGGATTAATTCCCATGCCTTTGATAAAACTGGCTTTAGTCCCTCATTTGCAATTACAGAGACTGGGTAAACATATTTTATACCTTTTTCTTTAACAAATTTTTCAAATTCATCATACTTTTCATCTTCATAAAGCATGTCAATCTTATTAGCCACAACAATTTGAGGTTTATTTGCTAATTTTTCACTGTAATTTTTTAATTCGTGATTTATTTTTACAAAATCTTCCTTAGGATCACGTCCATCCAATCCTGAAATATCTACAATGTGAATAATTAATTTACATCTTTCAATGTGCTTTAAAAATCTATCTCCAAGCCCTACTCCTTCATGAGCACCTTCAATAAGACCTGGCACATCCGCCACAACAAAACTTTCCTCATCTCCCATTCTGACAACTCCCAATTTAGGCTTTAATGTTGTAAAATGGTAACTTGCAACTTTTGATTTGGCAGCTGATACTTTATTAATAAAACTTGATTTTCCTACGCTTGGATAACCCACAAGAGCTACATCAGCCAGCAATTTTAATTCCAGCTTTATTTTTAATTCTACACCTTCACGTCCACTTTCTGCTATTCTTGGAGCTTTTTTTACTGATGACTTGAAATGGATATTTCCACGTCCGCCATCTCCACCTTTCAAAAATATAACCTTTTCATTTGGATTGTCCAAGTCGAGCAGCAGTTTATTTGTTTCAAAATCTCTAATCATTGTTCCAACTGGAACTTTTATAATCAAGTCTTCTCCTGATTTCCCAGTAGAACGTGCAGCAGCCCCTTTTGTTCCGTCTTGTGCCTTAAATTTTTTACTGCTCTTAAAATCTACAAGCGTGTTAATATTTGGATCAGCGATAAAGACAATATCTCCACCTTTTCCACCATCTCCACCGTCAGGCCCTCCAAACTGAACAAATTTTTCACGTCTGAACGTAGCCGCTCCATCTCCTCCATTTCCAGAAATTACTGTAATTACACTTTCATCTATAAACATTTCATCACCTTTTCTTTATTATAATTCTTTTTATTCATTTAATACAATTACTTAAACTCATTATCTGTTTTTTGTTCTACTTGTTGCCACCGCCTTTTTCTCTCTTCTGTAATTCCACGGCTCTACATATCCTCTTTTTCCAAACAGGCCAAGTTTATTCTTTTTGGCATTTTCCTGATAAGCCTGCATTTTAGTATCGTTTTTGTCATATTCCTGATACCACCAGGCATTTCCATTTTTTACCATTTCCTCATTTACATTTTTTCCGTCAGCATAGACTACAGCCACTGTTCTTCCATATCTATCCCTATTTTTCTCCTCAATTTCAAGTGTCTTTCCATTTACCATCTTCTCTAATGCCTGCTTACTCTCGCTCCCATAATCCTGCGACTTTTCAGGAGCATCAATTCCAAACATTCTAATTTTTATAACTTCTCCAGTAAATTTCCCATTTTCCACTTTCTGAACGTTCATGGTATCTCCATCACTTACTTTTATGGCTTGATAACCTTTCAGAATAGTTGGATTCTGAACAGGTGCACTATTTGAATAATTAGTATTTGTGCCTCTTGAAGCTGTATTTTTTTTTGAATTACTTGTTTTTGCTCTTTTTTTACCAAATCCTGAATTCACTCCATTGTATGCAAATCCAAATATTGCTAATAACACAGTAATTATTGCAGCAATCAGTTTTTCATTTCCAGCTTTTGAACTTCTTCCAGTTCTTTTTCTTCTTTTTGTTGCCATCTGTTTTTCCTTTATTTTTTATTTTTCCAATGCCTGCTTAAAATCTTCAATCAAGTCATCAATATTCTCAAATCCAACAGCTATTCTTATCAATGAATTTGTAAATCCTCTAGCCTCTTTTTCTTCATCAGGCATTTCGGCATGCGTAATTGTACTTGGATGAGTTACTAATGTTTCTGCTCCACCAAGACTCGCTGCAAATAGTGCCACATTCAAACTTTCAAAAAATGTTTTTACTTTTGAATCGTCCTTTAAAGTAAATGAGAATACTGAACCTCCACCTGTTGCCTGACTTTCATGAATTTTTTTACCTTTATTTGTATCCAAAGTTGGATAGTAAATTTTATCAACTGCATCATGGCTTTGAAAAAATTCTATCAATTTTTCTGCATTCGTTTGTGCCGCTTCCACTCTAAGTTTCAATGTTTTAAGACTTCTCATCAAAAGCCAGCTGTCAAATGGAGAAATTAAGGCTCCAGCCGCAACTTGTGAAAATTTAATTTTTTCCGCAAGCTCCTCATTATTTGTAATCGCAACTCCAGCCAGCAAATCATGATGCCCAGATAAAAATTTAGTCGCACTATGAATTACAATGTCAATCCCAAAATCAAGCGGTTTTTGCAAATATGGAGTCATAAAAGTGTTGTCTGCAATTGTTATCAAGTTATGCTCTTTTGCTATCTCTACAACTCCTCTCATGTCTGTAACATCAAGCAATGGATTTGACGGAGTTTCAATAAAAATAGCCTTTGTATTTTCTTTAATAGCATTTCTAATATTATCCAAATCAGTTGTATCGACAAAAGTATATTCTAATCCAAATTTTGAATAAATATCATGAATAATTCTATAAGTCCCACCATAAATATCCTGACCTAAAATAATATGATCTCCAGCTTTAAACATCGTAAATACAGACGTTGTAGTCGCCATTCCCGATGAAAATGCATATCCATATTTCCCATTTTCCAATGCAGCAAGTATTTCTTCAAGCTCATTTCTCGTAGGAGCCGAAACTCTTGAATATTCAAATTCCTGCGTCACTCCAAATTCCGCAACAGGAAAAGTTGAAGCAAAATTAACATTTGTTCCCCAAAGTTCTCTCTTTTTTCCTTTTCTTATTCCATGTATCGTTTTTGTTTCAAATCTCATAACAATCTCACACTCCATTTCTTTTTTTACTATTTTACAATCTAAACTTTTGATACTATTCTAATCTTAAAATATTTAATTTTT
>NZ_CALHQO010000114.1:0-1202 GCF_938036635.1 uncultured Leptotrichia sp. | reverse complement strand
CATCTTGTTCAAATAAAGAAAATGGTAACACAAAAAATAAAAATAATACTTCAAATCAAACAGCTGCCTATGTAAAGCCTCAAAATCCGCAAGGCCCTACAGTTGCACTTAACTTAACAGACTTTAAGATTGACAATGATTTTATTTTATATCAAGGTACTCCATTCACAGGAAAAATTACGTTTGACACATTTTATGAAAGCGGATATTTTTTTGTAAAAAATGGAAAACTGGAAGGAGAATCTGAAATAAATTACAAAATGAGCGGATTTAAAAGAAAAGATGTTTTCCAAAATAATATTATTTTAAGTTTTTCACAAATAAAAAATGGAATTACAACAGAATTTATATACGAAAAAAATGATACATCCTATGGAAAAAAAGTAGCTGAAGTTCGTACTTCGTATGGAAAAAATTCATACATCTTTAATATAGCTAACAGTACTGGAAAAATAGAAGTTAATGGCAAAAAAGCAGATAATATTACAGTTTTAAGCAACAGTCTGAGCGGAATTGTTAAGGAAAACGGCTCTTTTTATAAAATCATCTATTCATATTCAGAAGGGCAAGTTACGGAAGAGAAGTATAAACTAGACTCCAAAGCTGACAAATCTGAAGTCTTAGTTGAAAAAAGACTTTTGGAAGCACTTTACTTGAAACCTGCTGAGAAATCGGCTGGATTTATAAACGAAGAAGGAATTGAAAAATTAGATAGAATAATGTACCAGCTTGGAAAACCTGGGACTTCAACACCAACTTCAGGACAGCCAGCAGACACTAATGCAACAGTTGTACCAAATACAGCACCTCAGCAAAATCAATCTGGAACAAATCAGAATGATGACGATTTAGCAACATTAGACCGAGTTTATGATGAGGTAATGCATAAAAATAATACGGCGATATTAAATACGTTTTCAAAAGAGAAATTAGGCTATATAAGGAATACACTTTTTGCCAAGAAAGGATATAAATTTAAAAATCCTAAATATTCAAGCTACTTTTCTCAAAAAAGCTGGTATAATGGAATATATGATTCCGATGAAATATTAAATCCAGAAGAAAAAAGATTTGTTCTCATAATTAAGGAACGAGAAAAATAATATAATCAAAAAACTGAAATATAAGGAGGAAAAATGGAAAATCAGAATAATATAAAAAATGAAGAAAATAATACAAACTCTAATAACAACCAGTCTCAG
>NZ_CALHQO010000113.1:0-3253 GCF_938036635.1 uncultured Leptotrichia sp. | reverse complement strand
TTATAATGAATATATACTTATTTAAAATTACTGAAAAACTAAGTATTTGATAATATTTTTTCAGAAAGGAACATAATGGAAAAGCAGTATTTTGAGAGTTTTGATAATAAAAAAATTCCTTATTTATTTTTTGAGTCAAAAAGAGAAAGATATAAAAACAATATTGTAATATTTCATGGAATGATAGAGCCTATTGACAGATATGCTGAATTTGCAGAATTTTTGGCTTCTAATGGATATAATGTGTTTGTTATGGAAATTCGTGGCCATGGCGAACTGAAGGACGGTGAAATTGGAGATTTTGGAAAAGGTGGTATAAAGTCTGTCTTTAAAGATATTGACAACTTTTTTACAAAAATTCTAAGTAAAGTTGGAGCAACTCCAAGCAATACAACGATTTTGGGGCATAGCATGGGAGCTCTTATTGGAATACAATGGGGAATAAAAAATAAATACAAATACTTTATTTTGTCAGCTTTCCCTCTAAAAACTCAATTAGAAGTTATCGGTGGAAAAATTGCTACTCTTTTGGAAAGAATCATTTTCAGAAAAGTTTCTGCATTTAACAAAATTTTTGAAAAATGGAATGCATCCTTTGAGCCAAACTCAACAAAATTTGATTGGCTGACAAGAGATGAAATTGAAAATAAAAAATATGAAGACAATGAACTTTGTGGCTATTCTGTAACACCAAAGTTTTTTTCTGGAATTTTTTCCACAATGGCATTTATCAACAAAAATTACAAAAAATTAGATGAACATACAAAAATATTGGCTATTTACGGAACTGATGACAAAGCAATTGATATTCCATATATCAGTAAAATTTTTAATATATTAAGAAAGAAAAAAAGAAGAATAAATATTCTTGAAAATAAGAATGGACGGCATGAATCTCTTAATGAAACAAATAAACACGAAATTTATGATGAAATTTTAAAATGGTTAAATGCAAAAGATTTTTAATTTATAACAAAAAATTTAAAAAAATTGCAAAAAATAATAAATTTTTATCGAAAAGTATGATATAATTAAGGAAGTTAATTTTAATAGGAGGAAAAATGGGCGTATTTGATTTTGTAAAAATATTTAGAGTAAACAAAAGTATCTCAATAGACTTGGGAACTGCAAATATATTAATTTACGATAAGCAAAAGAAAAAAATAGTATTGAACGAACCATCTGTGGTTGCAAAAGATAGAAAAACTGGAAAATTAATTGCAGTTGGAAGAGAAGCTAGAGAAATGTTAGGAAAAACTCCTGACAGCATCGAAGCTATCAAGCCTTTACAAGATGGAGTTATTGCAGATATTGACTCAACAAAGGAAATGATTACATATTTTATTCATAAGATTTATGGAAATTCATTGTTCAAGCCAGAAGTAATGATTTGTGTACCAATTGAAGTTACAAGTGTAGAAAGAAAAGCCTTGTTTGATGCAGTAAAAGGTGCTAAAAAAATATATATTATTGAAGAAGGAAGAGCCGCTATCATTGGTTCAGGCGTAAATATTTCACAACCTGAAGGAAGCATGGTAATTGATATAGGTGGAGGTTCTACTGATATTGCAATTCTTTCACTTGATGAAATTATCGCAAGTAAATCAATCAGAATCGCTGGAAATAGATTTGATGAAGATATCGTGAGATATGTAAAAAGAAAATACAACTTACTAATTGGAGACAGAACTGCTGAAAAAATTAAAAAAGAAATGGCTACAGCATTAAAAGTTCAGTCGCCTGAAGTTATGGAAATAAAAGGTAGAGATTTGGAATCTGGTATCCCTAACACTGTAGAAATCAACGCAAACGAAATTTACGAAGCTATTGAAGATTCTTTATTCCAAATTGTAAACTCTACAAAAGAAGTTCTTGAAAAATGTCCTCCTGAATTGGCAGCAGACATTTTAGATAATGGAATTGTAATGACTGGTGGAGGTTCATTAATCAAAAACTTTATTGATATGATGGAAAAAGAAGTTGGAATCAAAGTATTCTTATCTCCAAACCCACTAGATTCAGTAGTTTTAGGTGGAGGAGCCGCATTTGACAACAAAAAATTATTAAGAACTCTTCAAATGAGAGAAAATTAATATTTGCTGTTAACAAAAAAAGAGAAAAAGAGAAAAAATGAAATTACAGGAAATAACTGAAAAATTTAAAAATGAAATAAATCAAGATAAAATAAGTGCAAGTTACCTCTTTTATGGTGATAAGAGAGTTGACTTGCTTTCTTATGCACTAATGTTCTCAAAAATGATTATGACAAAGAATGTGCAGAATGAGGCTGAAAAAGAAAAAATTGAACGGATTATTGATAACTTCCAGCATCCTGACATTGAAATAATAAATAAAAATAATGAAAACATAAAAATTGACGAAGTGCGTGAAATCATCTATTCATCAATAGAATCCTCATTTAATTCGCCAAAAAAAATATTTATTCTGTGCGGAATCGAAAACCTACGAAAAGAATCTTCAAACGCACTTTTAAAAATTTTGGAAGAGCCTCCGCAAAACGTATATTTCATCCTTCTATCAAGGACATTAAACATCATTTCCACAATAAAATCCCGTACAATCAAATTTCATCTATTTGGAATGAACAACGATGAACTGGGAGTTAGCAAGGAAATCTACTATTTCTTTGATGGAAATGAAAACGATATTTTAGAATTTAAAAGGCAAAATCTCTCACTTGATAATATTCAGTTTCAAATTAACACTGTGGAAGATATTTTACAAATTATTTTTGAAATGAAAAATTACACAACTGGAGAACTGGTTATAAAAAATAATCTAGATCTGACTATAAAATATAATAAAAGTATCGAATTGTTATCACAGCGAATACGTTTCTGGGATATTGAAAACGTATATTTTTTTATAAATGAAATCGAAAGTGAACTAAAAAAGGAAAAGGAATTTCTGATAAATTTCCTTTCAAAAATTATTATAAATGTAAAACATTCTCTAGATGCAGACGAATTGAAAAAATTGATAAATTTAAAAAACAGTATTAGAAGCAATGTAAATGTGAAAAGTGTGATTTTTAACTTTTTTGATATTTTACAAAATTCTTAGAACTTATTGAATAAAATTAATAATAATACTAAATCCCCATTTAAAAATAGGAATATATTTTTATAATGGGGATATTTAATAACTAATTTATAATCATTCAATTAAATTACTTTTTAGATATTTTGATTAATAAATATTTTCTTATATTATTATATTTTTTCTTTTTATT
>NZ_CALHQO010000112.1:0-3813 GCF_938036635.1 uncultured Leptotrichia sp. | reverse complement strand
TAAAAATAAGTTTTTGAAAGATAGAGGGTTTAAGGAAGTTGATCCTTTTACTTTCTATAGGGATTTATTTCCTGAAGGTAGTTTGCAGAAAAGGGGAGAACATTTAGATGAAAATCATAGTATTAAGGGCAATATAATTGGTATTCAAATTAGTAAGGCAAAGAAAAGAAGTAAAAGTTTTGTTATCACTGATGATCTGGAAGGAATAAAATATGTTACAGATGTTTCTTTTGGTTTAATTGCTCCTGTTAATTATTTTGGAAAGAATAGGGTTTCTAAAAATGCCAGATTTCTTTTTGCTTTTGTTATTGATTTGGATTATGTAAGGGAAAATAATATTAGAGATCTGCTGTTTCAAATTAAAAATAAGCTTTTGCCTAATCCTACATACATTGTAAATAGTGGTCGTGGACTCCATCTATATTATTTTCTTGATGAACCGTTGCCGTTATATCGGCATTATCAAAAAACTTTAACTCAATTTAAAGAACTTCTGATTGATAGAATTTGGAATGATTATACAAGCTCTAAAAAAGAAAAGGATATGACTGGAGTTTTACAGGGATTTAGGGCTGTTGGATCTTGGAGCAAATTAGGAAAAGAATATCCAGTAAGAGCTTTTAAAGTAGGTAAAAGAACGAATTTGGAAGAATTAAAAGCGAGTATTCCGTTTTGTAAATTTGATGTCAGTTTAAAATTTCCACAGAAAGATAAGAAAAAATCTAAAAAATTAGAATATTATAAAAAAAATTTTCCAGACTGGTATGAGAAAAGAATTGTAAATAAAGAACCGGCAAGGGAAAGAAAATGGATAGTTAAGAGAGCCTTGTATGACTGGTGGAAAATGAAAATTATTGAGAAAATAAGTGCAGGTCATAGATATTTTGGGATTATGGCTCTGGCAATTTATGCTAAGAAGTGTGGGATAAGCTATGAAGAGTTAGAAAAGGATGCTTTTGGATTTCTGGAAATTTTAGACAACAGAACTGAGGAGGAAGATAATCATTTTGAAATTGATGATATTGTGGCTGCTTTAAATTGTTATCATGATAATTATTTTACATTTCCTAGAGATACTATAGCAAAATTGACTAATGTTGATATTCCTAAAAATAAAAGAAATGGAAGAAAACAAAAAGAACATATAAAAATAATGAATTTTGTAAGAGATAATATTACTCATCCGAATGGAACATGGAGAAATACAGATGGAAGACCTAAAGGAAGTGGCACAAAAGAAAATCAAGTGAAAGAGTGGAGAAAAAATAATCCTGATGGAAAAAAGGCACAGTGCATTAGAGACACTGGATTGTCAAAAATGACTGTGTATAAATGGTGGGATCAATAATAAATATGCCGAATATGTCTCAGATGCTCAAATTTTAGTTTTAAGAGCCTTTTCCCTTCTACTTGACCTTTTATATCAAAAACTTAATTCTTGTTGAATATGAGCCTTTATATTGCTTCATATGACCTCCTGGAATATTGTTCCACTAAAAAAATAAAATTTTTTAAAATCTTTTGGCAAATATATTATAAATTTTATTATCTGCTGAAGCCTCTGTCCTGTTCTCTTCTTAATTTTCCAATTTTTTCCTCTTTTTCACAGTTCTTGTAGTCTTCTACTAAACCAAAAAATATTTCATCATTTTCAGGTATTTTCTTTTCAATCTGTTTGTTTGCAGAAAAATTTTTTACTTTTGTTTTAAAAAAATCCACAAGTTCATAGAATCCCTGATTGAATAGAACGCTTAAATTTGAAATGAAATCTTTTATTTTATTGGATATTTTATTTTGTTTTGCAGAATTTATCTTGTTTCTTTCTTCAATTTGAGCGGTTATGTCATCATAACTTTCTATTTGTGCTTTAAGCTCAAAAATGTTAAAAAAGTAATTGCTTATTTCTTCATCCTGACTAAGAAATATTTTATTCTCCGTTCTTCCTACTTTCTGCTCCCTGATTGATAGTTGCTTTTCTCTTTCAAGAGATTTTTCTGTAATAGCTTTCATTTGATCTATTTGTTTGTCAATTTCTTGCTCCTTTCTCTGCAATCTTTCATCTTTTCTGCTTAATTCTTGAGATAGCTTGTTTAATGCGTTTTCTCTTGGTTCAATGTTTATTTCTCTTTGGTGCAGTTTTTCTTCTCTTGTGTTTAGTCCGTTTTCTCTTTGAGTAATTTTTTCTTTTCTGGCATTTAAGTCAAGCGACTCTTTTTCAAGAGTTTTTTCTTTTTCAGAAATTTTTTCCTGAGATTTTTTCAAGCTGTCTTCTTTGATTTTAAATTCAGTTTCAATTTCGTTTCTGATATTTTTTTTAAAATTTGGCTCTAGATCCTTTAACTCCTGCTGTTTTGCCTTATAGTTTAACTTGTAATCTTTTATGGCATCTATAGTTTCTTGATTCTGTTCCAGAAATTCTTTTGCATCTTGTCCATCAGCTATATACTTTCTAGCTTCCCTTACAACTTCTCTGTATTCAGTATCAATTTTTTTATCAAAATTTTGTCTTAGCTGAACTTTTTCTTTTTCCCATTCTTCCTTGCCTTTTTTTATAATTGGTTCAATAATTAAATTATTGTCTTTTATTTTTTCTTCTTGAGATTTTATAAACTTGTCATTTTTTTCAAGTTCTTTCTGCCTTTCATCTATTTCTTCATCTATTTTTCCAATCTTTTGAAGCTTTTGAGAAATAACGTTATCAAACCCTTCTTCCAATTTTTTTGACTTGCTGTCGATAAAATGGTACACTTCTCCCTTTTCTTTTATGTTTTCAAGCTTCTTTTTAGTCATTGTAAGCTCATAGTCGCTTCTTGCCTTTTCTCCGCTTTGGCTGTATATAAAGTCGCTAATTATGATGTTTTTTGAACTGTTGTATTCTTTTGTTAAGTTATTTACATTTTCGTTATGTTTCAAAAAATATTCATCCAGATTTTTTAAATAGTTATCAAAATCTTGTTTTAGTACATATTCTTTTTTTGCTCCCCAAAAGGGTTTTTCTTGATGAATTTTAGGATATTCAAGTGAAACTTTTGCTTCAGGAATTTGTATGTCCTCTATTTTGAGTTCTTCGGTCATTTCATCGGCAACTTTTTGTGCTTCAGCTTTAAAGACCTCAATATTTTTAATATATCTTCTTCCTTCGTGTTTTCTTCTCAAAATTTCAATATTTTTGTCCTTAAACAGTTCCTTCTGGTATTCAAACCATTTATTTTGAAGTTCATAAAGCGAACTTTTCCCATCAAAATATTTTTTTGCTGAAAGCGTAGTTGCTGTATACTTATGCTCATTCTGAAATTTTTTTATAAACTCTTTATCACTTTTTTTATCACTTAAATTTAATTTTGTAAGCTCTTTTAAAACTTCTCTTTGAGTAAGTTTTTTTTCCTTAACTGCTAAAGGAATTGCACAGACATGCATATGCGGTTTTTTCTCATCGTAATGAATTACGGCAGAAATAAAATTCATTTTTGGGTATTCTTTTTCTAGCCACTTTAAATTTTTTTTGAACACTTCTGTCATCTCTTCCTGACCCATATTTTCAAAAATTTTTTCATCAAGATTGCAAAGAAAATTAACTAGAACTACGCTATCTTTTTTGGTTTTAATTTTATTTTTTTTAAAGTATTCTGATAATTCAAAATTACCATTTTTATATCCAAATTTGTCTAGAATTATTGTATTTAATTCAGTTTTTTCAGAATTAATATTTTGATTTTTATACTGCCTATGTTTTCTGAAAATGTGGTCAATAATTGAAGTATAATTTGACATTTTTGACTTTTTTATATTAATAAGGTTATGTGCTTTTTCCAT
>NZ_CALHQO010000111.1:0-2778 GCF_938036635.1 uncultured Leptotrichia sp. | reverse complement strand
TAATACGGAAATCAAACTCAGACCACACCAAAGAAATGCCATTGCAAGAAGCCTTTATGGAGGAAATACCCTGCTTGCCCATGTGGTAGGAAGCGGAAAGACTTTTGAGATGGTCGCTTCCGCAATGGAAAGTAAAAGGCTTGGAATGTGCAGTAAATCACTCTTTGTTGTGCCGAATCACCTAACAGGACAGATTGGCAGAGAGTTTATGCAGCTTTATCCGTCGGCAAATATTATGGTCGCAGATAAGAAAGACTTTGAGCCGAAAAACAGAAAAAGATTTATCGGCAAAATTGCAACAGGCGAATATGATGCGGTTGTAATCGGGCATACGCAATTTGAAAAAATCCCGATGTCAAAAGAATACCAAGAGAAGCATATTCAGGATCAGATTGATGAAATCATAAACTATGTAGAGGAATACAAGCATGACAGAAATCAGAACTTTACGGTAAAGCAGCTTGAAAAAACAAAGAAAAAACTTGAAACAAGGCTTGAGAAATTAAACGATGATTTTAAGAAAGAGTTTTATAAAAAATTCAATGATTACAAAGATTTCTTTACAAAAATTGATACAAAAAATCTTGGAAAAACTCCATTGCCAGATAAAGAAATAGTACGTTTCTACGTACAATTTCCAGATGAAAAAAGTATCATTATAATTGGAAAATATGAATATAATTTAAAGACAAAAGAACGTCAATTAGTAGCTAATTTAAAAGCAAAAGATTATTTTGAAAAATTAAATTTATTCCAGCCATTGGCAGTAAAAGTTACATATTCTGATGATGGGCATATATTTTAATAAAAAAAATGATAAAAGTAATGTTGAAAAATATTTAGGAGGAAAATTATGAGTATAAAAAAGGTAAGAAAAGCTGTTATACCTGCAGCAGGACTTGGAACTAGAGTTTTACCAGCAACCAAAGCACAGCCTAAAGAAATGCTTGTAATAGTTGACAAACCTGCATTACAGTATCTTGTAGAAGAACTTGTATCTGCTGGGATTGAAGAAATTCTTATTATTACTGGAAGAAATAAGGGATCAATAGAAAATCATTTTGATTATTCTTATGAACTGGAAAAAACATTAGAAGAAAAAGGGAAAAAAGATTTATTGAAAATAGTAAACAATATTTCTGAAATGTCAAATATTTATTATGTTCGTCAGAAAAGACCATTAGGGTTAGGACATGCAATAAGCTGTGCAGAAGCATTTGTGGGAGATGAGCCATTTGTTGTACTTTTAGGAGATGATATTATTTATACAGATAGTGAAAAGTGGCAGAAACCCGTTACAAAACAGCTTGTAGATAAGTATAATGAATTACAAGGCGGTACAATTTTAGGAGTACAGGAAGTTCCACATGAAAATGTCTCAAAATATGGGATAATAAAGCCATTAAAGCAAATTGATGAAAAAACAGTGGCAGTAGAAGACTTTATTGAAAAGCCGTCAGTTACTGAAGCTCCGAGTAATCTTGCTGCATTAGGACGATATGTTCTGGAACCTGAAATTTTCTCATATTTAAAAGAGACAAAACCTGGAAAAGGTGGAGAAATTCAGTTGACAGATGCAATTTTGGCAATGAAAAATAATGGAGAAAAATTGTATGCGTATAATTTTGATGGATTAAGATACGATACTGGAGATAAATTTGGAATGTTTGTTGCAAATGTCGAATTTGGATTAAGACACGAGGAATTGAAGGATAAAGTAAAAGATTACTTGAAAGATTTAGTAGAAAAACTATAATTTTTTATATTAAGAGCATAAGTTTAATAGCGTTATGCTCTTTTATTTTTGAATGAATGCTATTTATTTTTAAGATTTTATATGTTAAAATATACACAAATTTTAAATCGAAAATGAGGTAGATTCAATTGTATAAAATAAAGATTAATAACATGAAATTTCATTCATATATAGGCGTTTATGAAGAAGAAAAAAAAATTGGTCAAAACATTGAAATTGATTTAATCATTTCACTTTCAAAGGAAATCATTAAAAATGATGACATAAATAGTACATTGAGTTATGGAGATTGTTATAGAAAAATAGAGAAAATTGTTAAAGCAAGCAGAGTAGATTTGCTGGAAACATTGGCTTTGGATATTATAAAAGAGATAAAAAAAATGAATGAAAAAATTGAATATGTGCAAGTAAATATACGAAAATTAGCAGTTCCGATTAATGGAATTTTTGACAGTGTCGAAATTCAGATAAAAGATTAGGTAGGAACTAGGAAAGGGATAAAATAAAAATGGCTAGAAACAAAGTTTATTTAAGTTTGGGCAGTAATATTGGAAAAAGAGAAGAATATATTCAAAAAGCTATTAAAGCAATTGAAAAAACTGAAGGAATTAGAGTATTGAAAAAATCAGGATTATATGAAACAACTCCTGTTGGATATTTAGAGCAGGATTTGTTTTTAAATGCAGTAATTAAGATTGAAACTGATTTTTCAGCAAGAGAAATCTTAAAAATCATAAATAAAATTGAAGATGAACTAGATAGAAAAAGGGAAATTAGATGGGGGCCAAGAACGATTGACATTGATATTTTGACTTTTTCAGACAAAAAAATTAACGAACCTGATTTGATTGTTCCACATAAGGAAATGCTGAATAGATTATTTGTACTAGTTCCATTAATTGAAATTTACGATGGAGAATATTTTAAAAAAGAAGAAATTGTACAAAAAATAAACGATTTAGTTAAAGTAGGAAATCAAAAAATCGAAAAAATTTGAAAAACCAATAATTATAAAATTAACA
>NZ_CALHQO010000110.1:0-6986 GCF_938036635.1 uncultured Leptotrichia sp. | reverse complement strand
CATCTCCAACTTTTCCTAGTTCATTCTCATAAGCTGCAGTCAATCCTACTGATAAATTTGTTCTTACCGCTAATGGCTGTACATATTTGAATTCAACACCAACTTCCGGTTTCACCGAGAAATAATCATTGCCTTTTACTTCCAGTCTCATTTCACCATTATCTTCCTTGATATTGTTGAATCTTCCATATTCCAGCTTTAATGCTCCGTAAGGACGCAAATGTGTTCTCTCGCTCATTCTTATGTCGTATCCTAAATCTGTCTTAACTGCCGCTCCATAAGAATGATAGTCAGATTTCGCCTCGAATATCTCATCTACTACAAGATATCTACGTCTCATTTCATTAAGGCCCGCAAATACATCTCCGCCTATTGTCCATTGCAATGCTCCGTTATAGTCTTTCTTAGGTGACATTTTCTTGAACACTCCAGCTTTAATCATTGTCTGATTTTCACTTGATTTTCCAATATCCTTGAACTTGAATCTGTTAGTCACAGCTCCTGCATACCATCCTGAACTGTTTCCAAGCTTGATTGCTTCATCTTCATGAACATATGCGAATCCATAAGAATTGCTTGTATAGTTAATAATTCCTGCAGTATCTGTGTTGTATTCATCTCTCATGCCAAACACTTTAATCTTGTTATTCTGTTTAGACGGATTTCTCCACTCTTTTTTCAAATAGTTGAATTCCTTGTCTAGCATATTTCCTGTCGAATTGATTCTTTGCTGAGTATTTCCATATTGATGTCCCATCATTTCATCTATTGCTTGGAAGAATAGAACCTGTTCATTGTTTCCTATACCGCTTATTTTATCAAATAAAGTTTTTTCTCTTGTTCCAAGTCCTTCTACACCGTATCTTTGTTCAAGTCCGTCCAAGAAGTTATATGTATCTGTAACTTCTACAGGATTAGGTTCTTTTCCAGCCCAGAAAGTATAAGGAATTTTAGCCATATATGCATTTTCTATTGTTCCGTCTGTTTGATTTTGTGCAACTGTTGCCATCCAAGTTAATGATCCTGAGTATATGTTCCAGTCTTTTATCTGAGGATTTTTCTTTATCATTTCATTGTATGGATCCAGTATTTTCTTATCCAGCTGAATATATTTACTTGTAGTGTTTTCTGCCGCTTCTGCACCTATAATAAGATCCGCTTTAGCTAAGCCGCTTAATGCGCTTAATCCTTGAATAGGATTAGTAAATCTCTTGCTCGAAGTATCTATATACATTCCTATTGTAGAAGTCTGCATTGCCTTATATTCTTCAGCTGATGAAGTAGCAATCGTAGGCACTACAGAATTTCCGTTTACTGTTATTGTTCCTACACTTGATCCCTTAGGTACATCTATCGATACTCCCATCAATCCTTTTCCGAGGCTGCTTTGATTTCCATCTGCTTTTTCATCTATAGAACCTTCACCTTGTATAATCATTGTTTTATAGTTTTTGATTATTCCAAGGTTATTTCCTGCAACATCTCCTTTAGCAAGTATTCCAACTGCAGATTTTGCATCTAAAATTATGTCTCCATGATTTTCAATTGTTGAACCATTCTTAACAACCACTCCAACTACTTTTTCAAGTCCAGTACCATTTGATCTGATTGTTCCGTAGTTGTATCCGTATGCTCCGTTATCTAAATACATTCCTGTAGTATTACTTGCATTTAGATTTATTGTTGCTCCTGCTGCATTAATTACTTTTGTTCCTTGACCTGTTCCATACATCCCTATACTAGATGGACCTGTCACATTAATAGTCCCATTATTTATAATATTTCCTGTATAAGCTCTTTTACCTGCAGCAATTTCACTTTGTGTTGGAGTAAATCCTGCAGCCATTCCAACTGCATATCTATTATTCAATGGATTGTTATCATCTATAAACGAAGCACCTACTGTAATATTCTTTCCTGCAGCATTTGTTGCTTCTCCTCCATGAGTACTATATATTCCAACATTTCCAAATCCGCTTCCAAAGTTTATATCTGCATTGTTTGTTACTTTTCCAGCTGAATACAATCCATAGTTATATGAACCTGTAGAAGTTAAGTTTGTATTATTAATTACTTCTGCACCTGCTCTAGCATCTGCTGAATATATATAAACTGTTTCATTGCCAAGATTACTTATACTTGAAATATCACTTATAATTTTATTTCCTGTTCCACTTGTTTTTGATTCGTTGATAAATCCAAACGAATTATCTCCTATTGATAAATTGCTTCCAGAATGTGCTCTTACAGTTTGACCGCTTCCGTTTGTATAGACTGCCGCAGCTTTTTCAGTACCTACATTTATGCTTCCAGAATTAAGATTTACATCTCCACCTGAACTATATATACCTGTACCACCTGCACCAGTATTTATTGTTCCGTTATTATCAACTGCATGTCCATATATTCCAACTGAATTATCTCCCACTGTTATTGTTCCGTTATTTGTTATTTTATCAGTTGCTTTTGTATAAATTCCTACACTTGGTTTCTTGGTTGCTGCATCAACAGGATTATTCAATGTAATTACACCTGCATTTACAAGTTCTGTTCCTTCTGTAATTAATCCATAACCCCTGTCTCCTGATACATTTCCATTATTTGTCAGAAGTCCACCATTTCCTTTTACATATAGTCCTACAACGCCTCCTGTTGTTCCAACTGTATCGACAAGATTTACATTTGCATTATTTGTCTTAACTCCTCCAGATGCATTGTCATAAAACAATCCTACTCCTGTTTCAGTATTTGATCCGCTATATTTCAGTTCAAGTGTTCCTGCACTCAGGTTACTTCCATCTTTTATAAATATTCCTGTTCCTTTATCTTTAACTTCTATTCCGTAATTTGTCAGTAAGTTAACATCAGAATTTTCAGCATATACTCCAATTCCTTCTGTACCTTGAATTACTATGTCAGAACTTCCTGTTCCATTCAATGTAACAGTATTACCTAATCCGTTAGATACAATTCCAACAGCTTTATTTCCTGTCATAATAATTTTTCCTTCGTTACTGATAAGCCCGTTTGCTCTAGTTATATTTGTACTTGCATGAGCACCTGCTAACTTATCAGTTTTACCATAAATTCCTACAGAAGTATCTCCGTTTACAGTAAGCGTTCCTTTATTTAATATTTCTAATGTTTTTGCTGTACCTAATGTACCGTTAGCAATATTTTTATCTGTTCCATAATCCTGTAAAGAAGTTCCTGAAGTAAAGGCTGCCATTCCTACACCTTCGCCAGTTATATTTATATTGGCATTCTGATCATTTATCAGTTTACTTCCATTTATTCCATAGGCACCAATACCTTTGTCAACATTTATTAGATTTTTATTATGAATTGTTCCATAACTTACATTTAAAGCAGTTGTTGACGCTACATTTCCGCCTTTTATATCAACAGTTCCTTCATTATTATACAAGTTGCTTGTATTATCAGTTGCACTGGTATTTGATCCCATAACAAGCCCTTTACCTGTAAGAGAGCTTACTGTCATTCCATTTGCTATATTAAATTTTTCATTTGATAAACCAAGACTCTTGTTAAATTCATTAGTTGCATCATCTAAATCTAGGTTAGTATTTAAATTGAATATTCCATTAATATAGAATATTTTATATTTTTTCCCATTAGAATTAAAATTGGAAGGATTTATTTTCATTTCAGTCATAACCTGTGATGATCCTGCAGATGATCCAGTCCAGTTCGTTGTATTTCCATCATATGCAGCTAAAACTACATTGTCTCCAGTAAGTTTAACACTAACATTTTGCATACCATTATATTTAGTAGCTGTTCCTGCCGCTGCAGTATAATCAGAAGTTTCTCCAGCTTTTAAAATACCATCTGACATGTTTATTGTTGTAGCGCCTGTGAAGTTTACTTTTGAGTTAGCTCCAGCAAAAAATGGTGTTGATTGTGCGTGATTTCCTGCATCATCACCTTGATTAGCTGTTCCAACACTGTTAGTTGTTACCTCAGTTTCATGGTAAATATCTCCACCGCCAAAATTAACCAATCCTCCATTAAGAGCTACTAACGCTCCACTTTTACCTGTCTGCACTTTATTTGCATTTTTATTTAAGTTTACAACTGCTCCAGTTCCATCAGCAAAACCTGCCATACCATTTATTTTCAGATTGTCTTCAAAAGTAACAGTCGAACCTGAACCTTTAGCATATCCTCCAATATTTTCATACAGATAAGGTTTTGTTTCCTGGTCTTTCTTAGCCCATTCACTTACTGATTCAGCTTCTTTCTTTAATGTAACTTTACCTCCTGCTTCAGCATAAGCTAATAATCCTCCAAAACCTTTTGCTGAAGTTTTTTCATGAGCAGTAATTTCTCCACCGTTTTTCGCTACATAAGCTACTGGAGTAGACTCTGTTCCATCAGCAAACTTTTTATATCTCCCAGTTAGAACAACATTACGTCCTATATTAATTTCACTAGGTTTTCCTTCAAATTTTTTAGCTTCATTCGAAATCATTCCGTGAACGCTATTTTGCCATTTTCCATCTGAATAAGCTATTATTGTTCCAGTTGCAGCTTCATTACTAGCATCATTATATGAAATTTTTCCATTAAGATTTGCTGTTCCGTAATCTTTAATGTCTCCTGTCATTATAGGTACAGTTGTTGTATCACTACCTTCATGTTTATTAGTACTCATAGCTGCATCTAAAACAGTTCCATTTTCTGAAACCATCATAATACCATTTTTAGCATATTTACCAAAACTGATATCAATATCATTAACTTGTAAGGAATGAACTTCATCTAAGTCAAAATTAGTACCTCTGGCAGCATCTTTAGCCCCTAAATCTTGTGAAGGAACAATTTTAGCTCCAGCTTCTGCTCCTCTTTGACCAGATCTTGCGTATATTCCTATATTATTTTCAACATAGTTGGCATCACCTGTTCTTTCTGTTTCAATACCACCATTTCTTATAGTAGTTGTATTTCCTGCTGCTGTTTGAGTTCCAGAATTTGCCATATTTAATTGATTACCAATAATTGCTTTTGCTCTTATTTCTCCTTGATATATTCCAACTCCTGATTTTTCCCAATTAGCTTGTCTAATAGGTCCATTTCCATCATTTGATATATACGCATTTGAACTGTTAGTAGGAGAGTCATAGAATGCTTTTCCAGCTAAACTAATTCTATTATTGAATAACATTACAACATTTCCATCACCATAAGATTCTGGCGCTTTATCAAGTTTTAATGAAGGAGTTAAACCAGTGTTGTATAAATCTTGAATTATTCCACTACCTTTTAAATTATTAAAGTTAGGAGAATATCCTAATCCAGAATAAACAATATTATCTGCTCCTTCTAACTCGTATTTACCTGTACTAGTTATTTCAAACGAACCTTGAGCCCCAAGCACAGAGTATACAATGTTTTTATTTGACGTAATTTTTGCATCAACTTTTCCAATAAATCCTCCACGTTGCTTTGGTGCTCCTGCCCAGTAGTTATGAGAAGCTATCGTATCATAAGTTGCTGGATAGATATAGAATAAAGTGTTCTCATTTGCTTTTATTCCTTTGCTGTCATCTCTTTCAATATTTACTGATACATTATTAAATTGTAGCCTTCCTGAATGCCAAGTTTCTATTGAAAGGAAATTTGCTCTCCCATATAGATGCCCTTTAATATTTGAAAGTGTTCCATCCCAAACTGTATGTATTCCTATTGCTCCATCATGATTGCCATTAGTTTTCCCTGCATTATTTCCAGCATTGTCTGATACATTTCCAGCAACATACACTTCAATATTTTTTGCTTCAAATCCTACTGGATCAGGTTTTGGTTTTTTCATATTTGCAGCTGATAGTCCTTGAGCTGTATTAGCTCTTGCTCTTTCGTCATAAGACTTATTAAAATACAGTGTCGCTGCAGTTCTTGGTGCCCAGTTAGTTCTTGAATTAGCAGAATAAGAAAAATTTCTTATATTTCCGTTTATTCCAGAATTTGGAGTTAATAAACCTGTAACCGGATTAAACCCTGTCCAGAATTTATTGTTACCTCCGTCTGTCCAGTTAGGTGTTTTATCAGGATCATTTCCATCAGAACTGTTATGCCTTGCATCATTAAAAGCCTTAGTATTATCAACTTGATGCACTCCATTTTGTGTTCCACATGTAAAACAGAAATCTGTAAATGGATTTGTGTTTGGTGTTGGTAAGTTTAGACTTATTGTCGGTGTAGCAGGTGTTGGTATATTCAATGAAGGCGGCAATAAGTTTGGTACACCAATCGCACTTAATTGCGGTACAGGTACAGATACTCTTGGTGCTTCCACAGGATCTCTAGACACATCTTTTGGTCTTATTGAAGCGTCTACATTTAATGTAGATAATGGCTCCTGTCTAGGAGAAGTACTTGAAATTCCATATCCTTTATTTGATAATCCCAATCTTGCATTTGAAGATGCAGAATATGGATTTGTTGAAGTTGGTAACTCTTTATATTTTGAACTTAAAGGCGAAGTATATCTTTCAAATGCATCATCACTTCTCTGGAATATGCCTTCATAAGGATATTTTTCTTTTTTATCTCCTCTTCCTTTGTAAGTTCCATTCCAATTATTATTAAAATAATTAATTCCATATTGCCAGCTGCTCCAAGGAGATTTAACAACATGATCTCCTTGCTCCATTAATTGAATCAGTTCAAGATTTGTGCTTTTTAATAATTTACTATTCTCTCTTCGTGTTTCTTTAACCTTTTGATGTATACTTTTTATTGAAGATGAAATCTCCTGTTTTTGATTTTCTACGTTTTTCTCTGTAGTTTGTGAAAACAAATTACTTGTAATCGATACTACCCCTGTCATTAAAAATGTGACCAATGCAGAATCTGTGTATTTAAAATCTTTTGTTTTTTTTGCAAATGCACGTAAATCTTTTTGCAAATTTCTAAGATTATTTGTCATCTTTTTACTTCGTATGATAAATATATAATTAACT
>NZ_CALHQO010000109.1:0-1982 GCF_938036635.1 uncultured Leptotrichia sp. | reverse complement strand
GTTGAATAGAATAGGAGTGCCATATAAATTTTCCTATGCAGTTTCAATTGCACTAAGGTACATTCCGACAGTTCAGGAGGATTTTGTCATAATTAGCAAGGCACAGCAGGCAAAAGGAATAGATATTTCCAAAAATGTAAAATTAATAACAAGAATAAAAAATATATCTTATACATTAATGCCATTAATATTTTCAAGCATAGAAAAAATAGATATTATAAGCAATGCAATGATTTTAAGAGGATTTGGAAAAAGAAAAAAGCGAACATGGTATCAGGCAAGAAAAATGAAAATGCCAGATATTATAGCAATCTTTGTAACAGCAATATTCGTAATTATTTCAATTGTACTTATAAAAATAAATGGTGGAAGATTCTATAATCCTTTTGTGAATTAGGAAAATTTGACTGTGAAATAAGATTTGAATTTTTAATGAGAGGAATGATGGGAAAATGGTTAATATCGGAAATGACTGGGATGAAATTTTTAAAAAAGAAAAAGAATTTGAAAAAAATTGCTATTTGGATTTGAGAAAATTTTTAGTGAAAGAATATAAGACAAAAACAATTTATCCTGATAAAAATGAGATTTTTTCTGCATTTAAGCTAACTAGTTATAAGGACTGCAAAGTTGTAATTCTGGGACAGGATCCGTATCATGGCGAAAATCAGGCACATGGACTGGCATTTTCTGTAAAGCAGGGAGTTGCCTTGCCACCTTCCCTAAAAAATATTTATAAAGAAATTGAAAATGAATTTGGCTATAAAATGAGTAAAAATGGATTTCTTGAAAAATGGGCAAAACAGGGAGTATTGCTTTTAAATACTGCACTTACTGTAATCGCTGGAAATGCCAACTCACATTCAAAAATAGGCTGGGAAATTTTTACAGATAACGTGATAAAATATTTGAATGAACGTGAAGAGCCAATAATTTTCATACTTTGGGGAAATAATGCCAAAAGCAAGAAAGCTTTTATTGATACAAATAGACACTATATTCTGGAAAGTGTTCATCCAAGCCCATTATCTGCGAGCCGTGGATTTTTTGGCTGTGGACACTTTAAGAAAGCTAATGATATTTTGAAAGAGCTGGGAAAAAAGGAAATTGACTGGCAAATATAAAAAATAAAAACTATAAAATTTGAGTAACATTGCTATGTGAGCCAAGTTCTCTTATATTAAAAATAGAAAGTTACTGTATCAACAAGATTCTACAGAATTTTAAAAAGTGATTATTTAAATTTTATGAAAGGGAGGATTTTTTGTGAATTTTAGAAAATCAACTTTTGATGATGTGGACAGAATTTTAGAAATCATCGAAAAAGCAAAAATTGAACTAAGAAAACTTGGTTTAGATCAATGGCAAAAAGGATATCCAGATAGAGAAGTTATTGAAAATGATGTGAAAAATGGGATTAGTTATGTTTTAGAAGAAATTTCTGAAAAAATTGTCGGAACTATTGTATTGTCACCTAAAAAGGAAGAACCATATTCTAAAATCGAAGGAAAATGGATAACAACCGATGATTATATTGTAATTCATAGACTGGCAGTTGATTCTGAAATAAAGAATAAAGGAATCGCAACAAAGATATTAGAATTTTCGGAAAAAGAGTGCATAAAAAACAAAATGCTCAGTATAAAAACAGATACGCATGAAAACAATGAGCCAATGAAAAAGTTCCTTGAAAAAAATGGATTCAGTTATTGTGGTGTGATTTATTTAGATAAAGAGCCTGATGTTGGGGAAAAGAGAATTGCCTATGAGAAAATAATAAAAATACCACATAAATTATTTTAAATATTTCTTTTTAAACCTTCAAACGAAATATTTTTTAGATTTTAATTGATTTTAACGTAAGGGCATCAGACGCCATGCCCTTACAACCCCGCTTTACACAAAACTTTCTTATAAAAGAAAAATAGAACTCGCTTTTGAATATAGGTTATTTTAATATAAATAATGAAATACAAGATCGG
>NZ_CALHQO010000108.1:0-1865 GCF_938036635.1 uncultured Leptotrichia sp. | reverse complement strand
AAAATTTAAAAAATAAAATTACTAAAACTTATTCATTATTAGCAAAATTCCCATAAATATAATTAGAAATCCTCCAAAAATTTTAAAATAGTTTGTGTATTGATTTAAAGCTCGTACTTTTTTTAGCAGTTCCTGAGAGAAAAAGGAAAATAGAACAAATGGAGTGGCGAGCCCTAAGACATATATAAACATCATTAACCCTCCATAGACAGCAGATCCTTTTTCGCCTGCAAGAGTAAGCACTGAGGCAAGAATAGGGCCTACACATGGAGTCCATCCTAGACTAAATGTTAGTCCTAGCAAAAAAGCCTGTAATGAAGAATTTTTCCCAATTAAATTTAAATTTACAGATTTATTTTTTTCTAAAAAGTTAAATTTTAAGATGCCTGTCTGATGTAATCCTAGTATTATTACAATTATTCCTGCCAAAACTTTTACAGTGTCATTAAAGAAAATTCCTGTAAGAAAACTAAAACTAAAGCCTATGCTTACAAAAGTGAGCGAAAGTCCTAAAATAAATAAAAAGGTATTAAGTACAGTTTTTTTCCCTTTGCTTAAAATTCCCAAATATACAGGAACAATGGGAAGAATACATGGAGATAGAAAACTTGCTACCCCTCCTAAAAATACGCTTCCTACGAGTAATGGCTGATTAAACATAAATTATCTCCTATTCTGTTCATTTTACTGAACTAATTTTATTAAATATCCGTAATGCTCTTTTTCCATATCTTTTAATGGGATAAATTTAATTGAAGCACTGTTTATGCAATAACGAAGTCCGCCTTTGTCTTTAGGTCCATCATCAAAAACGTGTCCCAAGTGGGCTTTTCCACTTCGGCTAAGCACTTCTGTACGTACCATATTAAAACTTGTATCATTTGCATAAGTTACAACATCTTTTGAAATAGGTTTTGTAAAACTTGGCCAGCCACAGCCAGAATCATATTTATCTTTTGAGGAAAATAATGGCTCTCCTGTTGTTATGTCTACATAAATTCCAGCTTCATGATTGTCCCAGTACTCATTTGAAAAAGAATGTTCAGTATTTTTTTTCTGTGTAACGCTATATTGCAGTGGAGTAAGCCGTTTTTTCAATTCTTCATCACTTGGTTTTGGATAATCTTTTGGATCAATGATAACTTCATCTGCTTTAGTAATATCAATGTGGCAATATCCGTTAGGATTTTTTCTTAAATAGTCCTGATGGTATTCTTCTGCGAGTATATAATTTTTCAAAGGCTGAACTTCAACTTGAATTTTATCTGTATATTTTTTCTGCTCTTCTTCAATTTCCTGTAAAATAATTTCTTTATCTTTAGGATTAGTATAATAAATCCCTGTTCTATATTGTCTGCCTCTATCATTTCCCTGCTGATTAATGCTAGTAGGATCTACAACTTGAAAGTAATATTTAAGCAGCTTGCTCAAAGAAATTTTGTTTGCGTCATATTTTACGTGAACTGTTTCTGCGTGATCCGTTGATGCGACAATGTTGTAACTCGTTTTTTCAGTTTTACCATTCGCATAGCCAACCGTAGCATCCTTTACCCCGTCGATTCTTTCCATATATGCCTCAAGTCCCCAGAAACAGCCACCAGCAAGATAGATTTCTCTGATGTTTTCGTTTCCTGCCTGAATCATATTTTCTTTTTTTGGTTTATTTTCATTTTTGTTTTTACGATTTTTGTTTTTATTTGATAATACTACTGAAAATAAAGTTAAAGATAGTATTAAAAATAATAGTAGACTTCTAGATTTCATAAAACCGCCTCCCGATTTATATTTAAATATTTTTTGTATCTACAAGAATAGTATAGTCCAAAAATTCATAAAAAAAAATGAAATATAATAATATTTTTCTA
>NZ_CALHQO010000107.1:0-1544 GCF_938036635.1 uncultured Leptotrichia sp. | reverse complement strand
AGCTTCTTTTATTACTCTTTCTGCCTGTTCAGTAAAGTTCTTAAATCCTTCCGGTTTCTAGCAATTCTAAAATTAACATTTTAAATTCATCTGTGTACCTTTTACTTCTCTTGTTCATAATCAAATTCCTCTCCTTAACTATATTTTAACAAATAGGAAACTAATTTTCAAATTATTTGTCCAAGATTTTGGGTACACTCCAATTTAAAAAAATCGATTTTAAAAATAAATAACTTTAAAGAAAAAAGGCTAACTCTAAACATTTGAGAAAGCCTCCTTTTTTCATAGCTTAATTACTTTTATCTTCTTTGCTGCTGTCTTTGATAATTAAATGATTCCAGTTTCATTGAAATATTTTTTTCTGCTCCGTTTGAATATACTTTCAGATTAACTGTTTCTCCAATTTTCTTAGCTGCAACCTCACCAATAAACGCTCCTGCTGATATTATAGGTTTTCCGTTAATTTCAAGAATTAAGTCATTAACTTTTAATCCATATTTTGCTGCTGGAGAATTTGGATAAACTTGTTGAACTAAGATACCTGTTGAATAAGAAATTTTTCTTGCCTTTTTCAATTCAGGCGATAAGTCTAATACAGAAATTCCAACATATGGACGTTCATATCTTCCGTTTTTTATAATTGAATCTCTTACATTTTCAGCCAAGTTTGATGGAATTGCAAAACTTAATCCAACACTTCCACCATTTGGAGAATAAATAGCAGTGTTTACACCAATAACATCTCCATTAATGTTAAGAAGCGGTCCACCACTGTTTCCCTGATTAATAGAAGCGTCTGTTTGAATAAAGTTTTCAACTTGTTCAATTCCAAGCGAACTTCTTCCAGAAGCTCCAACTACTCCAACTGTCATCGAGCTGTTCAGTCCTAATGGATTACCAAATGCAATCGCCCAATGTCCAATTTTGATATTATCTGAGTTTGCAAATTTAAGCGGTTTGAAAGTTCTGTTTGTATTTACTTTTAAAATTGCAATATCCACTTCTGGTGATGTTCCAACTAATTTTGCCAAATATTCATGTCCATCAGATAATTTTACATAAATTTCATCTGCACCGTCAATAACGTGATTATTTGTCATCATATATCCATCACTTGAAATTATAAATCCTGAACCCAAACTTCCAGATTCACGTCTTTGCTGTCTTCTCCCTGATGTCCCAAATAAAAATGCTTCAAGTGGATTATATGTTTCTACTACAATCGTTTTCTTTGTTCTAATATTTACAATTGAGTCTTTTGCTTTTTCATAAACTGCTGCAAATGCATTTTGTGCACTATACATATCTCCTGTAATGTTCATATTTTGAACAATATGCTTATCATGTAAAATATTTGTATCTTTTGAAACTGCAGCTGTTGCTGTAAGTGCTGCCGCCATAAAAGATGTAGTCAAAAGTCTTTTTAATTTCATACTTTTAATGTCTCCTCTTTCATAAAATTTATATTTTTTAGATTTTAAAATCTTTATAATGCTAGTTATTTTACTCCTTTTTTCTTAGAAAAAATAATATTCTCATTTTTT
>NZ_CALHQO010000106.1:0-1127 GCF_938036635.1 uncultured Leptotrichia sp. | reverse complement strand
AAAAGGAATAATGAAATTTATTATAAATTTTCTGAAGAAGATGATTCAGAATTTAAAGTTGAAAATGTGGATTTGAATACATTTAAAATATTGAATGATAAATATGCAAAAGATGATAAAAGTGTTTATTTTTCAGGAAATAAATCGTTTGAAGATGTAGACAGTAAAACTTTTGAAGTGCTGCCAAACTATTATTCAAAAGATAAAAATAATGTTTATAGGCCAATTAATGAATGGATTCACAAAATAAATGGAGCAAATTCAAAAACAATAAAAGTTTTGAATGAATATTATTCAAAAGATGATAAAAATGTGTATTATGATTCAGACAAAATTTCAAATGCAGATGTAAATTCATTTGTAGTTCTGGAAGGAGACCATAGTTATGCAAAAGATAAAAATTCAGTCTATTATTCAGGAGAAAAAATTGAAGGTGCGAATCCAAAAACATTTAAAATAATTGGGGATGGAATGTATTCAAAGGATGATAAAAATGTGTATGCTGCAGTAGACATTATAAAAGATGCAGATCCTCAAACTTTTAGAAGAATCCCTGAAACAAATTATGCCAGAGATAAGAATAACCTGTATTATTACTTTGGAGATGTTAAAAATCTTGGGAAAATAAATGAAAAAGATTTTAAAGTTTTGGATAGTGATTTGATTAAAAATGGAAATGAAATCTACTATTTGGGAGAAAAAGTGAATATAAAAAATCCTGAAAAATTTGAACCAATAAAAGCTTCAGATGATAAACGTATTCTTTATGGAAAAGATGATGAAAATGTATATGCAGTAACGTCAGATGAAAAGCATGGATATTTCAAGGTTATAAAAAATGCTGATAAAGATACTTTTGAAGTAATGGAAAATAGTGATTATTCTAAAGACAAAAATAATGTTTATTATGCAGGATATAATGTTGTGCAGTTACAGGATGTAGATAAAAATAGTTTTACTATTGTAGAAGATGAAGATTTTTCATACGATAAAAAAAATGTTTATTATGCAGGAAGAAAACTGAATGATATAAGTCCAAATGGCTTTAAAGTTATAAGACTGGTTAATAGACGAAATATACCACTTAATTTTTTAAATGACAATAAGAATATATACAAACTTATTGA
>NZ_CALHQO010000105.1:0-2874 GCF_938036635.1 uncultured Leptotrichia sp. | reverse complement strand
GTTAAATTTAAGCGCCGTTAGCTGCTAAATTTACATTTCAATTTAGCTCGCTCACGCAAATTTTATAAATTTTGGCTGTAGTAAATAAACTATTAAAGTATCGTAAAATGTAGAAATAAATATTATGTATAAATATTATCCTCTCCTAAAGTTGTTTTAAGAGAGTTTTTTTTTACAAAAATTTAGTTAAAAAATTAGGAAATACATAAAAAAGGTAAAATATAGTTACTTGAGTTTCAGAGCAAGAAAATTATGAAATACAAAGGAATTAACTTTGAAGAAGTTATTTTTGAAGCAAATATATTTAAAAATGCGAAGTAAGTTTACAAAAAATTTTAGGAAAATATTAAAGTGTACGAGAATATGCTTTGTAAAAAATTAAGAATAAAGCTACAATTAGCAAATTTTATAGTTAGCATAAAAGTAGAATATGAAGTGTTAATAGCGGATAATGAGATGTTTTTATGGTAATTTATAACGGAAAAGCTGTAGTTGTGGTATAGTTTGAAATTTATTCAAAAAAAGTTTTATAAATAAAAAATCAAAAATAAGATAGGAGAAAAAATGATGATTATTAAAGTAGACGGTGGAATAAGTGAAAAAATCTTGGAAAATTTAGTAAATAGATTGGAAACGGAGAATAATGTGAGTGTTAAATTAATTAATGGCAAAGAATATTCAATTTTAGGATTAGTTGGAGATATCAGCACAATCGATATAAAACATATCCAGTCGCTAGATTATGTGCTGGATGTACAAAGAGTACAAGAGCCTTATAAGAGAGCAAGTAGAAAATTTAAACCAGAAGACACTATTGTAAAAGTGGGAAATGTAGAAATTGGGGGAAATAGCCTTGTGATGATGGCAGGACCTTGTTCTGTGGAAAATGAAAAACAAATTATTGATACAGCAAAAGCTGTAAAAGCTGCTGGAGCAAATATCTTAAGAGGTGGAGTTGTTAAACCTAGAACGTCGCCTTATGCCTTTCAAGGATTAGGGATGGAAGGTATTGAATTGATGAAAAAAGCAAAAGAAGAAACAGGACTTCCAATAATATGCGAAGTTATGTCAATTGCTCAATTGCATGAATTTGGTCCACATCTTGATATGATTCAGTTAGGTGCGAGAAATATGCAAAATTTTGATTTGCTGAAAGAAGTTGGGAAAACAAATATTCCAGTACTGTTAAAAAGAGGATTGAGTGCAACAATTGAAGAATGGTTAATGTCGGCAGAATACATTTTGGCTGGCGGAAATGAAAATGTAGTTCTTTGTGAAAGAGGAATCAGAACTTATGAAACAGCATACAGAAATGTATTAGACTTGAATGCAGTACCTATGATTAAAAAATTGACACATTTGCCAATAATTGTAGATTCAGCTCATGCAACTGGGAAATACTGGATGGTAAAACCTCTTGCGATGGCAGGAATTGCTGTTGGAGCAGATGGATTAATGGTAGAAGTACATCCTGAGCCAGACAAGGCATTGTCAGATGGGCCTCAATCATTGAAATTTGAAGTGTTTGATGACTTGATGCAGGATGTGGAGAAGATTGCGAATGTGTTGGGGAAAAGTTTTAAATAAATTTATTAGAAGGTTGTAAAAAATGAAAAGAAAATGGCTATTATTACTAATTTTAATTTTTTCGATTAATTCTTTTTCTAAAGAAACTTATACTAAAGAAGAAAAACAATATTTAAAGCAAATTGAAAAAGGAGATAAGGATTCACTGTTAAAATTAAGTGATTATTATTTGCGAAATAGAAAATTTGAAGAATCTGAAAAATTATTATTAAAATATGAAAAAGAAAATAATAACTTAGGAAATAGTAGAGAAACAAAAGAAAAAATTATTTCATTCTATAGGTATTGGAGAGATTCAATAGTGCTTTCAGTTTTAAAAGTAAATATAGAGAAAACTAAAGAATTAGAAGAAAAAATTATTGAACGGTATAATGAATTAATAAAATCTGGTGATATAAAAGCGTTAAATGATCTGGGAGAATTTTATATTTGGATAAAACAGGATGAAAAAGGAAATAAATTGTTAAAAGAAGCTGCTGATAAAGGATATAAACCAGCTCAAGAAACTTTAGAAAGACAGAAGAAAGATAAAAGTTTTGGTGAACAAAAATTACAAGAATATGAAAATAATTATAAGGAAACAGGTGATGTTAGAGATTTGAGAATGTTAGCATATTCTTATGTAAGTTTAAAAAAATATGATTTAGCAGAAAAAACTTATTTACAGTTAATTGAATTAGAAGACTATCAACCTGATTATGCTTCATTAGCCCAAATGTATGATTATAAAACTCAAAATTATGAAAATGCCATAAAGTATTACAAATTGGCAATAGAAAAAATATCGAATAAAACTCAAAAATTTGATGCTAGAGATTATTGGATTAGAATAGGAGATATGTATTTTTTACAAGGTAATTTTATTGAAGCTGAAAAGGCGTATAAAAATTCTATGGCATTTAAGCATGCAACTGATGGTAAAACATACGAGCGAAATATGTTAATAGAAATTTATAAGTCGCAAGGAAGAACAGAGGAAATGAAAAAATTGGAAAAGCAAAATAAAAGCTGGTGGAATAATTAAAATTTTGATATTTTTCATATAATATTTAAATTGAAGTAGCTGTTTATAAGAAAATTTGTAAAAAGGGGTGTTTACAATTTTGAAAAAAATAGAAAATTTAACAGTAACAATAGTAGGACTCGGAGTAATTGGAGCAGCTTTTGCACAAAGTTTTAAGGAAATTGGTATTAAGACTGTTTATGGAATTGATATTGATGAGGAAACGATAAAGAAGGCAGAAGAGAAAAATATTATAAATAAAGGTTTTTTGGAAACAAGAGAGC
>NZ_CALHQO010000104.1:0-2875 GCF_938036635.1 uncultured Leptotrichia sp. | reverse complement strand
ACATAAAAATGCTCCGACAGATTATATTTATACTAGACTTTATTTAAAAAATAAAAAATTATATTTTGATTATTTGAAATATTAGGTTTATATCCCTTATTAAAAAAGTTTTTAACGAATTCGTTATTTAAATGGGGTTTAGTATAAAATCTATTTAGTAAGCTCTCCCGCAATATTCATTACCAATCTTTCCTTCACTTTTTCCACATCATATTTCCCTAAAAGGCACATGAATTTTGTAATTGCAGCTTCTGGTGTCATGTCGTATCCATTTACGACACCTAGTTCCGTAAGTATGGCATTTGACTCATAAAGTCCCATTTCCACACTTCCAACTGTGCATTGAGTTACATTCAGAATTATAACTCCCATATCAATTATATATTTTATTGTTTCTAAAAATTCCTTATTTTGTGGAGTATTTCCACTTCCGTAAGTCCGTAATACAAGTCCTTTTATACTATCATCATCTTGGAATATCCGTTTTAAAATTTTAGGATTAAATCCAGGGAATACATCCATCATCAGTACATTTGGATTAATTTTGTAATCTACATAAAATTTTCCCTCTGGCTTTGATAATAGCCTGTTTTCATATATTTTTATTTTTGAGCCTGCCTGCCCTAATGGAAGATAATTTGGGGAAGAAAATCCAAAATAATTTGTAGAATCAAGCTTTCTTGAACGATTTCCCCTAAAAAGATGATCTCTGAAAAATACGCACACTTCTGGAATAATAGGCAACTTTTCATTTTCTGAATTGTAAATTTCACTATTTCCCTGTGTCTGTTTTTCAATTATTTCAATAGAAGTTAGCAAATTTTGCAGTCCATCACTTCTAATTTCCTGAATTGGACGTTGTGCTCCTGTCAAAATCACCGTTTTCCCAAGATTTTTTAACATAAAAGAAAGAACACTTACAGTATAAGACATTGTATCCGTTCCATGTAGTATTACAAAACCTTTGTATTTATCGTAATTTTCTTCAATTATTTTACCAATTTCCAGCCAAATTTCATAATTCATATCAGAAGAATCAATGATTTTGCTTGTCTGAACATAATCAACATTCATATCCTTTAAAAATTGATAGTTATATATAACTTCCTCCCAAGATGAAGAGGGTTTCAATGCACTTTTATTGTCATCTTTATCTGAATGGACCATGCTGATTGTCCCACCTGTATTTATTACCAAAATCTTCTGACTGCTTTGTTCTTGCATACATCCCACCGTTCCTTCTTCTACTGTTCATTTGTTATCCAAACTTTTTTACCTTGACTTTATTTTATCATTTTCTCTAGTAAATGTATAGCACTTTACAAATCAAAAAAAATCGCTTTAATATAAAATACTAAAACGATTTCCCTAAAAACTTTCTATTCACCTTTTATTCTTTCAATAATTTCCTGAACACTGGACACCTTTACATCTTCGTCAATTCCAGCCTCACCTTTTACTTCGCCAAATCCCCATTTACAGTAAACAATATCAATTCCAGCATTTTTAACTGTATTTACATCCACAAGCATGTCTCCAACAAATAATATTTTTTCTTTTGAAATATTTAAGTTTTGTGCCATTTTATCAACATTGTACGGATTTGGCTTATTTGGATATTCCTTTTCATTTGAGCCAAATATTCCATCAAATTTCCATTTGGATAACTTTTTATCAACAGCAGACAAAGCTGTTTCATGATCCTTATTGGTTACAATACCTTTTTTCACGCCATTCTGTTCCAAAAAATCAAGCAATTCAGGTATTCCTTCATAAGGCTCGACACCATAGTCAAAGTAAATATCATAATATTTTCTTATAACTTTTTCCATTTCCTCATTCGTTACATCATCATATTTTTCTTTTCCCAAAATATTCCGTGCAAGCCCTGAAACTCCACCACCGACAAATTTTACGCATTCATTAGCAGAATATTGCTTTTTCCCAAGTTCTTCCATCGCTGAATTTACAGTCTTTGTAATAGATTTTGACGTATCCATAAGCGTCCCGTCCAAATCAAATATAACTAAATCGTATTTCATAAATTTCCACTCATTCCCTTCCTAATCCACTTTAAACAATTACTAAAATCTTATCAATCCAACTTCAATATTTTAAGAAATTAATCTCTAAATGCTATTATTACTGTTTTATTTACGCTTCAGGCTCAATAACATTCCCATCGTCATCCACTCTAACTACCTTAATGCTATCCAAATGCCCTCTCACACTTTCCTTAAATTTTTCAATATACATTTTTCTATATTTTTCACGCTCTTTCTTCTCTTCTTCCGTCAATTCCCTCTCACGTGCCAACTTTGAAAATTCATTTACTTTTTTAATAATATCTTCCATTTTCCCAATTTCCTTTCTAAAAAAATATTATATTTCATCTTGATTTTTATCTAAAATACAGTATAAAATAAAATTTATTAGTATTAAGCTCTTAGTGTTGAGTTTATTTTTTATCTTTTTTCCAATTTATAAATTTCATAATCCAAAAAGTATATAACAATATTATTATACTGTATTACCTGTAATTTATCAATACTTTTTCCTAAAGCATTTCTCTAAAAAAATTTATACATTTTCACAAATGTATATAGCAAAAAATCACAGTTAATCTTAATAACCGTGATTTTAATTTGAAGAATTTTTTTATTTATTATTCTATCTATTATTTTTCAAAATGCCGAAGCAACATATCCTATAAATGCAATATATGATATAAAAATATTTGCAATATCCAGTAAAGATAGTGTTAAATATCCACAATCTCGTAATTTATCTCTATCTTTTCTTAAAATTACAATTATAAAAATATACACAAAATCACTTCCTTTCGTTATATAAGAGATGATAAGCCTACAGGGGA
>NZ_CALHQO010000103.1:0-4978 GCF_938036635.1 uncultured Leptotrichia sp. | reverse complement strand
GATATCTTGGAGAGTTTGATCCTGGCTCAGGACGAACGCTGGCGGCGGGCATACGGAAGGTATTTTAGAAAATTCTTCTGAAAATTCAAAAGTTATTGCAATTGATCAGGATATACAGGCGATTGAATTTGCTAAAAAAAGACTTGAACAGTATGGAAATAAACTCCAGATATTTCAAGATAATTTTAGAAATATCGACACGGCCGTTTACTTAGGAGGTTTTGAAAAAGTAGACAGGATATTGATGGATATAGGAGTTTCCTCAAATCAATTGGATAATGCTAAAAGAGGTTTTTCATACAGGTTTGAAGCAAAGTTGGATATGCGAATGGATAATAACTTGGAAATAAGTGCTTATGAAGTTGTTAACGATTTTTCTGAAAAGGAAATAGCTGATATTATTTATAAATATGGTGAAGAGCCAAAATCAAGAAAGATTGCTAAAAAAATCGTAGAATATAGAAAAAACAAGTCTATTGAAACTACAACAGAGCTTGCAGATATTGTTATAAAATCAATAGGAAAAAGCATGAAGCGACATCCTGCCAAAAGAACATTTCAGGCTATCAGGATTTTTGTAAATAAAGAACTTGAAGTTTTAAATGAAACATTGGATAAAGCAGTAAAACTGCTTAATAAAAATGGCAGGCTTTTAGTAATTACTTTTCATTCGCTGGAAGATAGAATTGTGAAGGAAAAATTTCGTGAATATGAAGATCCATGTACTTGTCCAAAAGACATACCAATATGTGTATGCAACAAAAAAAGTCTAGGAAAGATAATTACAAGAAAGCCAATTGTTGCTAAAGAATCAGAGTTAGAAGAAAATAACAGAGCACATTCAGCAAAATTAAGAATTTTTGAAAGGAGTGAATAAAGATTATGAATGGTGTTTCAAAAAACAAAAAAATGCAAATGGAAATACTTGATGTTCCAAAAATTACAAATACAGCAAGATCTCATGAAGATGCAAGAAGAGAAAGAATAGTAGCTCCTAAAGGAATTAAAAGAAAGCTTTCTAGAACTGCAGGACTTGATAAAAAGGTCATAAAAACTGTTTTGTTTTATGTTACAATTGTAACTGCAGTAGCATTATTAAGAGCTTTTGTCGGATATGATGTAGCTAATTTGGGTAGAAAAATACAAAAAAAAGAATTGCAATTGAAAGAATTGAAAAAAGAAGTTGAGAGACTGGATAATAAGTATGTCAATAGCGATGATTTGAAAACCAAAGAACAAAAAGCAAAAGAAAAAGGATTTTCTATTCCAAATAATCCAACATATATAGATTTGAAAAATTAGTAGTAAAAAAATATAGCATAATTTAAGAGTGTTATATTTTTTTTATATGAGAAAGAGTTGTAAAATATAGGAATAAAGGCTTGACAATAGCCTAAAAAATTGATAACATAATATATATAATGACTAATAAGTCAATTTGTTTTTGTGTTTTTATTTATAAAAAAATAAAACATTTGGTAATAGTAAAAATAATTTACGAAGGAGGTTATATCTTGGCAAAAGAAGTTTTAGAAAAAATAAAAAATGCTGAAAGTGAATCGGATAGAATTATTGCTGATGCAAAGGAAAAAGCAAAAGATATTTTGAAAAATATTCAGCAAAAGATAAAAGATGACAGCGATAAAATAATTTCTGAAGCCGGTATTGAAGCTGAAAATCTAAAAAATCAGTCAATAGAGGATGCTGAAAAAAAAGTGAACTCCCTCTTGAATAGTAAAGAGGAGGATGTAAACAGGATTCTTAATATTGATGAAAAGAGAATAGATGAAGTTGTTAATTTATTAGCGGAGAGGATTGTGAAATAATGGCAATAGTTAAAATGAGTAAATTTGAATTAGTTGTTTTCGCAGAACAAAGAGCTAAAATATTGAAGGCGCTTCAAAAATTTAAGGAAGTAAATTTTGTCGATATTAAACTACATGATGAAAATGGAGAAATAGACAAGGATGCAGTTGAAGGTGTTACAAAATATGTGAACAACGAAGAATTAACACATATTGACGAAAGACTTTATCAGTTGAATAATGCAATTTCTCTTATTAAAAAGTACGATGAGAGAAAAACACGTTTAAGAGATATTATTCATGGAAATGATAATTATACTTTTGATACATTGTCTAAAAAGGCATTGGATTATGACTGGAAAAAAATTTCTTCAGAATTGAATTCGATTGGAGTGCAGTATTCACAGATAAAATCAGAAATTTCAAAAAAATATGCACACTATGATGAAATAGAGTTGTGGGAACGGCTAGATGTAAATCCTAAAGAGTTAAAAAGTCTGAAAAAGGTAAATACATTTTTAGGAACAATACCAATAAAGCTCAAAGGTAACTTTATTGAAGGAATTTCTGAACTTGATAAGACTTATTATGAGGAACTAAGAATTTCTAAAGATGAAGTCTATTATCTTATAATTTCAAGTAATGACGAAAATGAAAAGGAAAAATTATCTGAAATTTTTAGAAATAATAGTTTTAGTGTGGAAAACCTTGATATTGATGCAGTTCCACGTGAATATAAAGTTAAGTTGCAAAAAGAAATAGAAGAGCTGAAAAAACAAAAACGCAAATTAAAATCTCAAATAAAAACTTATAGTGAAGATTTGAACGATTTACAAGCGGTTTATGAATATTTACAAAATAAAAAACTGCGTATTGTGGAATCAGAAAAATTAGCACAAACTGAAAATACTGTTTTAATAAAGGGATGGATTCCAGAAGAAAAAATAGAGGAATTTGAAAAAATTGTAAAAAATGAAGTGGATAACAATTATTATCTAAAAGTTACAGAAGCAGATAAAGATGATGAGACAGTGCCGATTAAGTTAAAAAATGGAAAGGTTGCAACTGTATTTGAAAATTTGACAGGGATGTATGCTTATCCAAGATATAATGAAATCGATCCAACACCTCTATTTACACCATTTTATATTTTATTCTTTGGGATGATGGGGGCAGATGTAGGTTACGGGCTTGTGTTACTGCTTGCAACAATATTTGTTTTGAAAGTAGTTAATTTAAGTTCTCAAATGAGAAAATCTGTTAAATTTTTCTTTTATTTAAGTTTTTCTGTTATTTTCTGGGGAATTTTGTATGGTTCATATTTTGGTGCAGAAATAAATGGAGTATGGCGACTTGTAAATCCTGCAAAACAATATAACAGCCTATTAATAGGCTCAATTATATTTGGTGTAGTTCATATATTTATTGGGCTTGGAATAAAGGCATATTTATTGATTAGGGATGGAAAATCGCTGGATGCAGTTTATGATGTGCTATTCTGGTATATGGCACTTATGGGCGGAATGGTATATTTAATATTCAAATTGATGAATTTATCGTCAATTGTAACAAATATTTCGATGTGGATTATGATTGCTGGAATGGTCGGAATTGTACTTACTGGTGGACGTGAGGCTAAAGGAGTTGGTGCAAAATTAGGTGGAGGACTTTACAGCCTTTACGGAATTTCAAGTTATGTTGGTGATTTTGTATCGTATTCAAGACTTATGGCTTTAGGTCTTTCTGGTGGATTTATCGCATCGGCCATAAATATGATTGCTGGAATGATTAGTGGAAATTGGTTTGGAATGATATTTGTTCCAGTAATATTAATAGGTGGGCATCTATTTAATATGTTCTTATCTTTCTTAGGTGCTTATGTCCATACTTCAAGACTTATGTATGTTGAATATTTTGGTAAATTCTACGAAGGTGGAGGAAAACCATTTAAGGACTTTAGAACAGAAAGTAAATATATAAACATGGATGATTAATTTAATAATGAATTTATTTAAAGTGAATAAATTTTGTTTGTGAAAAATAAAAAATTAAGTTAAATTGTTAAAATAAAAATATAAAAAATTAGGAGGAAATAAAATGAATGTTTCACAGTTTTTAGTACAAAATGGAGGAATCGTAATGGCGACATTAGGTGCGGCGTTAGCGACATTATTATCAGGAATTGGATCAGCAAAAGGTGTAGGAATAGTTGGAGAAGTGGCAACAGGGCTTATGAGTGAAGAGCCTGAAAAATTTGGTAAATCGTTAGTATTACAATTGCTTCCAGGAACACAAGGATTATATGGATTCGTTATTGGACTTATGGTATTAGGAAAATTAAATGCAAGTATGACTTTCCAAAATGGACTTGGAATTTTAATGGCATGTCTTCCAGTTGCTCTTGCAGGATATGGTTCAGCGATTGCACAAGGAAGAGTTGCAGCATCTGGAATTAGCTTGCTAGCAAAAAATGAGGAACAAAATACAAAAGGGATTATTTATGCGGTAATGGTTGAAACTTATGCATTATTGGCATTCGTTGTATCAATTATGTTATTAGCGAAATTCTAATTTTGTTTTATAAAATAAACAAACAGAGTGTAAATATGACATAAAAAACGGAAAAGGAGTAAATATGTCTAATTTGGATAATTTAACATCAAAAATAATAACTGATGCTAAATCGAAAGCAGATGAAATCATAAAAGATGCTGAAGAAAAAGCAAAGCAAAAATATGATTTGGAAATAAAAAAAGTTGATGCGAAAAAACAAACATTACTTGAAAATGCAAGAAGAGAGCGTGAACTGCTTTCAGATAGAATTAAGTCAAGTGCAAACTTAAAGTCTAGAAATGAAAAATTGAAGGCAAAACAGACAGTAATTAACAAAGTCATAGATAAACTAAAATCAAAACTTGTTAATATGAATGAGAATGACTACATCAGTTATTTGAATCAGAATATTGATAGAAATTCTATAGCTGGAAAAGAGTTAATTGTAAAAAAAGAATTTGTAGATAAAGTCAAACAAGAGTTTTCAACTGCAAAAGTTAAGGAAAATGAGTTTGTAAGTTCAGGATTTATCATTGAAGAAAATGGAATTCAGGAAAATTATACTTTTGAAGTAAAATTGGATTTTATGAGAGATGAATTGGAAGTTGAGATTTCAAAAC
>NZ_CALHQO010000102.1:0-4507 GCF_938036635.1 uncultured Leptotrichia sp. | reverse complement strand
CATTCAATAATTTATAAATATCCTTCCATTGATAAGTTAATTCATTGTAAACTGCCGCTAGTTGACAAACAACTTCCACATTTTTGGGATTTTCTTTCAATTTATTTTCCAAAAACGTTTTATACTCTTCATAAACAGAATCATAATCACTATTATTTCTAATTTTTTCTTGAATATATTTTATCCATGCTTTTACGGTTTTTCTTTCTAAGTTTTTTTGTTTTTCCAATTTTCCTCCTAATCTAACTTCTGATGTCGTGGACAATCTATCAAAAAACAGTCATACAAAAATTTAGGGTAAATTTTAACTTCTGGTTTATAATCTGTTTTCAAAATTTTCTCATACTCCGCCTTCAAATTCTTTATTTGTCTTTTTATCTCCCTAATTTCTTCTTTTTTATACGATTTCGTACATTCTGTTAAAAATTCTCCATTTTTAATGCTCTCTATTTCTTCATCTTTAATTTTCAAAACTATTTTAAAATTTTCTTGTAATTTTTCCATTTCATTTAACTGCTTTAGAGAATAAAAATAGAATCTCAGCCACCAAGCTGGAAATTGATAATCTTGTATTTTGAACTTTGAATAAATTTTTCGGCTTTTCTCATAACTTCCCACCAAATAATATAGCTCTGCAAACTCTTCCTCAAAAAAATCATCTTTATTAACCACTTCTAACATTAATTCATCAATTTCATTCTCAATATTTTCAAATTTCCTTAATTGAATTTTATTTGCGATATAACTATATTTTATCTTAACAAAATCTTCTTTTTCAAATTCAAAATCTTTTTTTATTAATTCTTCCAAAATTATTTTCGCCTCTTCGTTTTTTCCATTAACCATCAGCAAATTTGCATATTCAAACTTATAAATCGGATTATTTTCCAGCTCACAAGCTCTTTTATACATTTCTTCCGACTTATCATATTTCCCAGCACCATAATAATCCGCCCCAAGTCCATAATAAGCCTTAGAATTATTTGGATTAAACGCCACAGCCTTTCTCAAAGTTCTAATCGCTCTCTTACTGCCATCTCTCTGATCATCATAATAATACCCTAAATTAGTATAAATCCGTGATTTTTCCACATCAGTCAATTCATTTTCATATTTTTTAATAAATTCATTCAATAATTTATAAATATCCTTCCATTGATAAGTTAATTCATTGTAAACTGCTGCTAATTGACAAATAATTTCCACATTTTTGGGATTTTCTAAAAGACATTTCTCTAAATAATCCTTATATTCAATAAATGCATGCTTATAATTATCGTAACTATCATTTTTTTGGATTTCATCCTGAATATATCTTGCCCATTCTCTTTGTGTTTGTTTCATAATTTTATTCCTTTCATGTTTCTTCAATCCTCATCAATTACCAAATGTTGTGGACAATCTGCCATCCAGCATTCATATTTAAAAAACATTGTTATTTCCATCTTAGGCTTAAAATCTGTATTTAATATTTTTTCCGATACTAAATTAATATTTTTCAATTTCTCTTTTCACTTTCCAATTTTTATTTTAAACTTATTATAACATCTTTTATCAAAACAAAAAAGGCTACAACTTTCATTGTAACCTCTTCTTTTACCGTCTATTTTCCCCTGCTTTTTATAATCTTATCCACATTATTAATAACTTCATAGTCATCTTTTGTTAATTCCACATTTTTTCCAATTGAAATATACCATAAGAATTTTGAGAAATAATCTTTTAATTTTTTATCAGAAAAATCATAACCTGCGACTGCATAAGGATAGTTTTTCATTATTTTCAAATCTTCATTGGAAAGTTCCTTTAATTCATCTGGTGTTAAATATTCTGAAGTGTAAGCCGCTTTTGTTAATTCATCTCTATATTTAAAGCCTTTTTCAGTCTTTTCAGGGAAAGAATAATTACCGTTCAGATATCTTATTTCTGATAAGTTAAATTCATCTTCAGGACTAAAATTCTTTGTTTTAAAATGTAAATATCCTTTTTTTAATTTTGCATAAAGAACTTTATATTGTCCGTCTCTATCATAATAATTTTTGTATCCATAATCAATATTTCCTTCTCCAACTAATTTCCAGTCCATATATTTTCCATTCTTCATTTTTATTTCAGGTATTGCAATCAAAGCACTTCCAGGCTCAACAATTACTTCAAAGTCATCCACTTTTTGATTTTTCCATTTTGAAATAGTAGACCATACATAGTTAAAGTCATTATATCCGACACCGCCACTTCCATCGTAACGATAACTATGCTCAATTACATTTTCTCCTTTTTTAAAGTTCGCTTTAAAATAATAAACATAGCTTCTTTTATAATAGTCGGCTTCCTCTTTTGCCTTTTCTTCATTATATTCCTTAAAATATTTTTTCACTTCTTCAAGTTTCTTTACATCCTTTGGAACAAAATCGGTTAGCCTGTAAGAAACTGTATCTACACTTTTCCCATTTACAACAGTTCTAAAATTTTTAAAATGATTAACTTCATCCCATTCCTCATTTCCACCTTCAGGCGTAATAAAACCAATGTATTTCTCCCCAGCCTCAGGACTGTCAAACACAAATCTTACAGTTACCGTCATTTCATTTACTGGTCCATACTCCCCCTTTACTTTTTCCAGCTTAAAATGAAGTTTCTCACTTTTTATCGCAATATTAGACACATTCATTGGAACAATATGTCCACCTTCCGAACCAAATTCCCAGTCATTTGCTAGTAAATTTGTACTAAAAATAAACATTAAGCAAAATAATAAAAATGTTCTGATTTTTCTCATAGCAACCACTCCTATTTTTTATTAATTTTTTTGTTTTTCATTATAAATTATACCTTGTATTAAATTTTAGTCAATATATTTAATTTTTATTTTTAGAAAAATTAAAAGGATCAACTCCTGTTTTACACAGGAATCAACCCTTGTTAATCTATTAAATTACTTATCTAATTACAGATTCATCAATAACATAGACAAGGTAAAAATTTTAGAAGCAATTATAAATTTACTGCTTTAGAAATTTTTAAAAATTTATTATGCTTCGCTTATTCTTTCCCCTTTAAAAACTTCTTCATTAAAAGTTCCCATTTCCTTGTCTACAACAGTTGAAACTACCATTGCACCGTTTACGTTTATTGCTGTACGTCCCATATCTATTATTGAGTCGATTGGCAGTACTAAAGCTACTGGAGCAAAAGGCAATCCCATTCCACCTAGTACGACTGTCGCTGCAATGTAGGCTGTTCCTGGTACTCCTGCCATACCGAACGACCCTAATGCGATTACTGTTATAAGACTTATTAGAAATACTGGAGTAATTGCAATGCCGTTCATATTGGCAATCATTATTGCTATTACTGCTGGAAATACTCCTGCACAACCATTCATTCCTATTGTTGTCCCTAGTGTCGCTGTAAAGTTTGCTGTTGGTGAACTTACTCCTACTTCTTTTTCCAGTGTTTCAATTGTTACAGGTAAAGTTCCCATACTTGAAGTTGTTGTAAATGATAGAACTAACGGTGCTGTTACTTTCTTGTAATATCTTAGTGGATTTACACCGTGTATTGCAAGATTTAAAGATTGCATTACTACAACCAGTCCTAATGAAATAAACATTACAATCAGATATGTAACAAGATTTTTAAATACTTCAAGCCCATAAGAAGCCGTCAAATCAAACATCAATGCCGCAACTCCATACGGAATTATTTTTATTATTGTAATTGTAACGCTTGTCATTACTGAAAACAATGCTTCTGTTACGTCCTTCAAAGGTTTTATTTTCTCAGGATTTTTTAATCCAACTCGGTTTGTTGCAAATCCTAAAAACGCTGTAAATATTACTACTCCAATAACACTTGTTTCTGTCATAGCCTTAAAAATATTTGACGGTATAAACGAAACTACAACATCAACAAGACCTTTATACTCCCCTTTTCCAGTCCATGCTTCCATTCCTTCAGGCAATTTCATTCCAACTCCCAGCTTAAATGTCATTGCAACTACAATTCCAATAATCGCCGAAATAGCCACAGTCGCTGTGTAATAAACTACTGATTTTATGGTCAGTTTTCTCAAATTCTCATTATTTTTAGAATTAATTATCGAATTATAAACAGATAGCCCAACTAACGGAATAACTATCATTTTTAAAAGGCTCGTAAATCCTCTTCCTACTAACGAAGCTGCATTTGTTACATTCTTTATAACAACCTCATGCTCAGCCGCTCCCACTAATCCCAAAGTTGATTGAAATACAATTCCCGCAACAAATCCCAGTACTGTAGAAATTATCATCCTTGTAGAAAACTTAAATTTTTTCTTTAAATTCACATTTATATGAATCAATAAAAAGAACAGTAAAATCAAAATTACTATCCATATACTTGAAAATACTATCGCTGTCATTTTTCCTCCTAATTTGATTTAAAATTTATTCTTAAAATTTTCATATACAAATATTATCATTAATTTATTTTCATGTCAAGATATTTTTGTAATTAAATCATT
>NZ_CALHQO010000101.1:0-8169 GCF_938036635.1 uncultured Leptotrichia sp. | reverse complement strand
ATTAAATGGACAGTCTTTTATTGGGCATTTGGATGAGAATGGGGAACGGTATGGGGAATTTAAGGAAGTAAATGATGATGCTCTTAGAGAATGATTTAGAAGATGAGTATATTAATTATTATAAAAATCGATATTTTTATAAGGAAAATAAAAAAATATCATTAATTATCAGTTATGGTGAGAAAAAAGATAACATTCAGTTAATATTAAAAAATGAAAAAAATATAAGGAAAGTATATTTTTTTGAGCGAAAAGGCAAGAAATATAAAAAGAAAAATTTGATAATAACATTTGATCCAGCTATTATCTTTTATCCTAATGATTTAATAAAAGAAAAATTGGAATAACTAAAATTAAATGAACTTAAATAAATTAAAAGTTTTCAAAAGTAGGGAGAATAAAAAATGAAACTTTACAACACAATGACGAATAAAATTGAAGAATTTAAGACAATAGAAGAAAATAAGGTAAAAATGTATGTTTGCGGGCCTACTGTCTATAATTACATACATTTGGGGAATGCACGTCCGATTGTGGTTTTTGATACGTTGGCACGATATTTTGAGCATAAGGGGATGGAAGTTGAGTTTGTGCAGAATTTTACGGATGTGGATGATAAGATTATAAATAAGTCTATGGAAGAAGGGACTTCTGCGAGTGAGGTTTCGGAAAAATATATAAAATATTTTTTTGAGGATATTAGCAAGCTGAATATTCTTGAGAGCGTGAAAAGACCTAAAGTTACTGAGAATATGGCGGAAATTATTGAGATTATTCAAAAATTAATTGATAATGGGTTTGCTTACGAGAAAGATGGGGATGTCTATTTTGAGGTAAAAAAATATAAGGATTATGGGAAATTGTCAAATCAGAAAATTGAGGAGCTGGAACTTGGGGCTAGGATTGATGTGTCAGAAATTAAGAAAAATCCAGTAGACTTTGCACTTTGGAAAAAAAAGAAAGATGGAGAGCCGTTTTGGAAATCGCCTTGGGGAGAAGGGCGTCCTGGCTGGCACATTGAATGTAGTGCGATGGCAAAAAAATATCTTGGGGATACATTTGATATTCATGGTGGCGGACAAGATTTAGTTTTTCCGCATCACGAAAATGAGATTGCCCAAAGTAAGTGTGCTTATCACGGAAACTTTGCAAATTACTGGCTTCACAACGGATTTATTCAGATAAATGGCGACAAAATGTCAAAATCGCTAGGAAATTTCTTTTTACTTCGTGAAATACTTGAAAAATTTTCTGGGAATGTAGTAAGACTTTTTATTCTTAGCACTCATTACAGAAAGCCAATTAACTTTTCATTCGAGAATATGGAGGATACAAAAAAAGCCTTGCAAAACATTGTAAAATCAATGAATAAATTTGAAAATATTGTTGAGAAGTATAAGAATGAAAAAATAGAAAATGTTAAAAATTCAGAGTTTTCTCAAAAAATTGATGGATTTGATAAAAAATTTGAAGAGGCGATGGATGAGGATATGAACACACCGCAGGCACTAGCGACTATTTTTGACCAGATTAGGGAAACGAATAAATTTATTTCCACAAATGAAAGTGAGTTTTCCACAATTTATTATGAAATAAAAAAATCTTATGATTCTTTGAAGGAAAAAATAGAAAATGTGTTTGGAATAGCACTTGAAGCGGAAAATGCCATGAAGGAAGAAGATGGAGAAAATATGGAATTGACAAAAAAATTAATTAAATTGCTGATAAAATTACGAAGTGAGGCAAGAAGTGAGAAAAATTTCAAGTTATCTGATGAAATTCGGGATGAATTGAAGGCACTTGGGGTAGAAATTAAGGATAATAAGGATGGAAGTACAGATTATAATTTATTGTAATTTTTGATTTAAAAAGAGGGAAAAATGAAAAATATTTTAGTAGGAGTTACAGGAGGAATTGCGGCATACAAATCGGCTGGAATTGTATCGTTTTTGAAAAAGAAAGGATATAATGTGAAAGTTGTGATGACTGAAAATGCTACAAAAATCATTGGACCTTTGACTCTTGAAACTTTATCAAGAAATAGGATTTATGTGGATATGTGGGACAGCAATCCGCATTATGAAGTGGAGCATATTTCACTTGCGGATTGGGCAGATATGGTTTTGATTGCACCTGCGACTTATAATATAATTGGAAAGGTAGCAAACGGGATTGCAGATGATATGCTTACGACAATCCTTTCCGCTGTTTCGATAAAAAAGCCAGTATTTTTTGCCTTGGCAATGAATGTGAATATGTATGAAAATCCCATTTTAAAAGAAAATATTGATAAGCTGAAATCCTTTGGATATAGGTTTATTGATGCAGAAGAAGGCTTGCTTGCCTGCAATTATAGTGCGAAAGGTAGAATGAGCGAGCCAGAAGATATTGTCGATGAAATAGAAAGATACAGTATTTTTTCAAAAATAGAAAATTTTAATACTGCGCTAAAAGGTAAAAAAATTCTTATAACAAGCGGGCGAACAAAGGAAAATATTGATCCAATCAGATATTTGTCAAATAATTCAAGCGGGAAAATGGGATATTCACTTGCTCAGGCGGCTGTTGATATGGGAGCAGAAGTAACTTTAATTAGCGGGCCTACGGATTTGAAAGTTCCAAATGGGCTTAAAAATTTTATTTCTGTGGAATCAGCGTTGGAAATGTATAAAAAAGTGGATGAATATTTTAAAAATACTGATATTTTCATAGCTTGTGCGGCAGTTGCTGATTACAGACCAAAGGAATACAAAAAAGAAAAAATAAAGAAATCTGATTCAGATTTTGTTATAGAATTGGTTAGAAATCCTGATATTTTACTAGAGATGAGCAAGAAAAAAGAAAAACAGCTATTAGTTGGATTTGCGGCAGAAACTAACGATATAAGGGAAAATGCCTTAAAAAAGCTGAAAAAGAAAAATTTGGATATTATAGTGGCAAATAACGCGTCTGTAATGGGCAGCGATGAAAATGTGATTGAGATTATTAGAAAAGATAGGACTTCAGTGGAAATTAGTCAGAAAAGTAAGGTAGAGCTGGCTTATGATATTTTGAGTGAGGTTATTTTTGAGTTGAAAAAGAGATAAAGTTTTTTGAAATTATGGATGTGTAGATTTTTATAAGTTCATTGATTTTGTAAAAGGGAGAATAAATTATGAAATCTGAAAAACAAAAGATAAAAAAAGTGTACATGCTGTATCATAGAGATGAAAAGGATAACGATAAATTAATAGGATTTTTTTCAACAAAGGAAAAGGCATTGGAAATTGTTGATAAATGGAAAGAAATGAAAGGTTTTAGGGATTTCCCTGAAGGATTTAAAATTAGAACCATGATAATTGGAAAAGATTACTATACAAAAGGGTTTAAATCTAAAAGCCTTAAATAATTAGGAGAAACTATGGAAATATGGATTTTATCACATGGATATGATTATGGAGATGTCTATGATAAATATAAGTGGAATGAAGAAGCAAGGTTTTTAGGTGCCTATTATACAAAGGAAGAGGGATTGAAGGCACTGGAAAAATATAAAAAAATCAAAGGATTTTGTTCACATTTGGATGGGTTCTGGCTAGAAAAGCATCATTTGGATAAATATGCTGGATGGGAAGGCGGTTATGTTACTTATTATAAAGAAGATGAGGTAAAAATTGATAATTCAAAAAATCAAAAATTATATGTACTTTCTCATTTTTATTATACTGATAAAGATAAAATAAAAGAAAAACATCGAATTTTATCAGTATGTTTGTCAAAATTAGAAGCTAGGAAGAAAATAAAGGAATATCAGAAAATAGAAGGATTTTCTTCACATATTTCTAATTTTTACATTGAAGAATATATTTTGGATGAAGAAAAAAATAAATAAAAGAAGGAGAGGCTATACAAATTTAGCAAATTAACTATGGATAATGAAAATAAGAATTTAGACGATAAAATTGAAGAAAAGCATGAAGTGAAAAATTCAAAATTTAGCAAGAAAAAAGGGATAATTTGGGGAATAATAGCTTTATTCATTTTAGGAATTATTATTTTCGGAATGATGTTTAGCAGAAAAAATATTAGTTCTGGGAAGAATATTGTGAATGAAGAGGAAGATGACAAAATTTTTAGGATTAATCCAGTAAAAAATCCGCAAGTTACCTATTATAATTTTCGTGGTGAAGTTTATCCTGACTGGGCTAAATTTGGGCTCACTCGAAGTAATGGAGCGAGAGGGCATCAAGGAATCGATATCTTTGCATTGCCAGGGTCAGATGTTTATGCTGTTCTAGATGGTAAAATTGTGGATATGTACGTGGATAAAACGGGTTATGGATTAAATTTCTACTTGGAAGTCGATCCAAAGGAACTTGAAAAAATAAAAAGAAAAAATTACAAACCTAAAGAAAGTGCAAGAGAATGGGCATACAGCCCAAATTATGACCCTAATACAATGCAAGTAAAATACATTAGATATTGCCATTTAAGTGAAGTGAATGTAAAAATCGGAGATACAGTAAAGGCTGGGCAAGTGATTGCCAAAACAGGTACAACTGGAAATGCAAGCGGAACACATGCTCCTCATCTGCATTTTGAGATAGCCTTTGAAATGAGAGGAAAAGGACTTATAAACAGAGTTGATCCAGAAATGTACTTTAAAATAAAAAATGGAGACAAAATGACAAAACAAGAGATAAATGCTCAGACTGAAGCAGCTAAAACAGAATGGTTTGAAACAAAGGGCTATGATACTGGATTTAGAGATAAAAGTATATTTTTAGAAAATAAAAGTACTCTTGAAAATGATAAAAAAACAATTATTAAACATAAAATAAAACAAAGAAAAAAATTTAAGTAAAAAATTAAAGCAAGTGGCTAATATTCTAACCTCTTGCTTATTTTTTATTTTCTACAATAATTCGATATCAATTTTTTTATAATATTTTTATAATTCTCTTTTTTTACTTTCCAAAACCCTATCCAAAATCACAATTGCCGTAGCTGCTTCCAATACTGGCACTACTCTCGGTACTATTATTGGATCATGTCTTCCTCGTACTTCTAAAATATCATTTTGCTTTGTTTCAAGATTTACAGTTTTTTGTGCTTTTTCTATTGAAGCTGTGGGTTTTATTGCCACTTTAAATGAAATTGGCATTCCAGTCGTTATTCCACCTATAATTCCACCATTGTTATTTGTAAATGATTTTATTTCTCCATTTTCATCAAAATACATCTCATCATTAGCTTCGTACCCTGTCATTTCTGTAATTCCAAAGCCTGCCCCAAACTCTATTCCCTTTGTAGCTGGCACCGAGAAAATCATTCTCGAAAGTTCGCTTTCCATGGATTCAAAATATGGGTCTCCTATTCCCACAGGAAGTCCTGTAACCATAAGTTCTACAATTCCACCAAGTGAATTCTTTTCTTCTCTTGTTTTTTCCACAGCCTTTTCAATTTTTTCCACAATTTCTTCATTCAAGACAGGCAAAGTCATATTTCTAAGTTTCTCAATATTTTCCTCTGTAATATCGCTTTCCACAAAATCTCTATCTTCAATATCTTTCACTGATTTAATGTGAGCTGCAATTAAAATTCCCTGCTCCTTCAAAATCTGTTTTGCAATTGCTCCAGCAAATACCAACGAAGCCGTTATTCTCCCAGAAAAATGTCCGCTTCCACGAATATCATTAAACCCACTATATCTGTTAAATCCGCTCCAGTCTGCATGTCCTGGTCTTGGCTTTCTTTTTAATTCGCTGTAATCCTTTGAACGCTGATTTGAATTTCTGATAATCATCGCAAGTGGCGTTCCAGTAGTTTTTCCATCAAAAAATCCACTCAAAATCTCAAATTCATCCTTTTCCACTCTAGGTGTTGTCAATTTTGATCTTCCTGGTGCTCTTCTTCTCATTTCCTGTGAGATAAATTCTAAATCCAGCTCCGTTCCTGCCGGAATTCCGTCAATATTTACTCCCAATGCACTACCATGTGATTCACCAAAAATTGATATTTTATAGTTTTTTCCAAAATTTGCTCCCATTTTTTTCCTTTCTATTTTCCCACATTTTTATTTATCATCATTTTTTACAACAAAATCTTTTCCATTTACAAAAACTGCCTCACTATTGCTTATTGGAAGTAAATTTAATTTACTTTCATAAATTTTTATAGTTTCTTTTGAACTTTCGACAAATGGAAATTCATTATTATGTGGCAAAATATAAAAATCTGTAATATTCATTGCTTCATAATTATCCAAATCAGTAGCAATTTCCTTATTATCCATTATCTGAATGTATTCTATATTTTTAGAAGTAATAACCGCTCCAGCCGATTCTCCTATATAAAGCATTCCATTTGATATTTTGTCTTTGATAGTATCTAAAATTTTTTTACGTTTTAGTTCCTGCAATAGATAAAATACATTTCCACCTGATACATACAAAATTTTTGTATCTTTCAATATATTTTCTATTTTTTGTTTTTCTGTTTTTGAAATATCTAAAATATTTATTGAAAATCCCAATTTCAAAAATGCCTGCTTAGCTTCGTCTACATATCCTTTATAATCTTCAGTGTTTGAAGCAGTAGGAACAAACGTAATTTCTTTTTCTGGTACATCTTTTAAAAATTCTTTCACTAAATTTTTCGTTCCTGCTAAATATGATGTCAAAAATAATTTACTCATATAAATTCCTTTCTTAACGGTCTCAACAAAATTTAATTAAATTTTACATCCGCATATTTTATTAATTTTCTATCTCATTAATTTAGATTTTACCATTTTTAACTTATTTATCAATTATAAATAAATTTTATCTTTCTTAGCAATCTTTCTCTATTTCTCCACCCATTTTCACAAAATCATCCCAAAAATGCGGATAAGATTTTCTAACACTTTCAGCCTCTTCCAGAATTATTTCCTTTTCACATCTTGTTGAAGCAATCGCAAGCGACATTGCAATTCTATGGTCATTCCATGCATTCACTGTAACTCCCCCTGTAAATCCTTCTACACCTTGAATAATCAAACTGTCCCCTTCCTCAGCTACATTCGCTCCAAGTTTATTCAATTCCGTCTTTATTGAAGTTATTCTATCTGATTCTTTTATTCTCAATCTTTCCCCATTAATAATCCTAGTTTCTCCTTCACTCAAGGCCCCTAATACTGTCAAAATTGGTCCAATATCAGGACATTGCGAAATATCAATTACTGTTCCTTGAGTTTTAGAAGGTCTCACAAGTACATAATCATCAAAAATCTCAAGATTTGCCCCCATTCTTTGAACAATTTCTATTATTTCCCTGTCGCCTTGCAGCGAGTTCTTATTCACATGCAGACATTTCACTTCATTGCCCTTGTTTGCAGAAATTATTCCAGCTACAATCCAAAACGCCACTTGCGAATAATCCCCCTCAACAGTATAATCAAACGGCTTATAAATCTGATTTCCCTTTATATCAAAACTCTTATAGTCATTGTTCACAATCTCAATTCCTGTCAGTTCCAATATTTCCAATGTCAAATCAATATATCCTTTAGATTCCAAATTCTTATTAATAGTCAGCTTTGAATCTCCGTCCAAGAGTGGCAAGGCATACAAAAGTCCCGTAATAAACTGTGAACTTATATTCCCGTCAATTTCATAATTCCCTGCCTTCAATTTTCCATTCACTTCAAGTGGCAATTTCCCATTCTCATTTTTATAAAAAATTCCCTGCTTATCAAAAATCTTATAATACGAGTCAAGTGGTCTATCCACCAGTTTCCCTTTTCCGTCGAAAATCAATTCATTTTCACTTGTAATCCCAATCGGTATCAAAAACCTGATTGTAGATCCCGACTCATTACATTGTACATATTTATCTTTTGGAACAACTTTTCCGCCATTTCCAATAATTTCAAGAGAACTTTCCTCTCGATTGATTTTCGCTCCCCAGTTTTCCATAATATCCGTTGTTGTTGTAATATCTACTGAAAACTTCAAATTATCAATCTTTGACTTCTTCCCGCCTTCAGCTAATGCAGCCGCAATTACCGCCCTATGTGAATAACTTTTAGATGGCGGTATTTCTATTGTACCGTTTAATATGCTTGGTTTTATCGCTATTTTCATAAATTATTTTTCTCCTTTTTTTATTTTAATTAATTATATAGACTCTATAATCCGTTTTTTTTAC
>NZ_CALHQO010000100.1:0-2394 GCF_938036635.1 uncultured Leptotrichia sp. | reverse complement strand
ACAACTATAACATATCATTTATTTTTTATAATAGATATATATAGACCTATTGACTTTTTAAAAAGATATGATATAATTTGATTGTATAAAAATTAATTATTTAAAGGAGATGATTTAAATGGCTGTTAAAAACAAAGTCGTTATTGTTACAGGAGCTTCTTCAGGAATTGGAAGGGCTACTGCGAAATTATTAGGAGAAAGCGGAGCAAAAGTTGTACTTGCTGCAAGAAATGAAGACAAATTACAGGAAGCTGTTGCTGAAATAAAGGAAAAAGGAGGGGAAGCCGCTTACAAAGTGACAGATGTATCAAAAAGAGAAGAAGTAAAAGCATTGGTTGATTTTGCAATTTCTGAATATGGAAAAATAGACGTTATTTTCAATAATGCTGGATTAATGCCAAACGCACCGTTGTCAGAACTAAAAAATAGCGAATGGGACGAAATGATAGATGTGAACTTAAAAGGTGTCTTAAACGGTATTGAAGCTGTACTTCCACATTTTATTAAGCAAAAATCTGGACACGTTATCAGCACATCTTCTGTCGCTGGACTAAATACATATCTTGGAGCAGGAGTTTACTGTGCCACAAAACACGGTGTAAAAGCACTAATGGAAGTATTAAGAAAAGAAAGTGCCAACGAAAAAATGAATGTCCGTACAACAACTCTATATCTAGGAGCATTCAGAACTGAGCTTGCAACACGTATTACAAACAAAGCAATTAAGGAAAGAATCGAATTTCTTTATGATACAATTGGGGCAGATCCAATGATAGTTGCCGAAGCTGTAAAATTTGCCATTGACTTGCCTGAAGAAGTAAGCATGAATGAAATCACGCTTTATCCAACAGCACAATTATAAACTTATTTAAACTTTTTCTTAAAAGAATACTTTGATTGATAAAGTTATTTGTTTTGATTTAATTTAAAATATTTCTTGAAAACTTAACTTAAAATATGTTATCATTTTAAATGTATGATTTTTTTAAAATTGAAAAATAATTATAATAAATAATTTTTTAGGAGGAAAAGAAAAAATGGTTATAAAACCTAGATTAAAAGGTGGTTTAGCACTTACAAACCATCCAATTGGAGCGAAAGAATTTGTAAAAAGGCAAATTGACTATGTAAAATCACAAGATAAATATGAAGGTCCAAAAAAAGTTCTAATTATCGGTTCTTCATCTGGATACGGACTTGCAACAAGAATCTCCCTTGCCTTCGGTGCCGGAGCAGAAACTATCGGAGTGGCATTTGAAAAAGGGGTAGAAGGAAAAAGAGCAGGTTCTGCTGGTTGGTGGAATACAATTGCCTTTAACGAAGCTGCTAAAAAAGAAGGATTAGTTTCTAAAAACTTTATTGGTGATGCTTTTTCAATGGAAATGAAAGATGATGTAATAAAGTTCATTAAAGAAGAATTTGGTGGAAAAATCGACTTGTTAATTTACAGCTTAGCAAGTGCAGTTAGAACTGATCCAATTGACGGTGTAACTTACCGTTCAGCATTAAAATCTACAACAAAGGACATTACAGGTCCAACTATCAACTTTGAAAAAGAAGTTATGGAAGAAACAACAATGGGTGTCGCAACTCCAGATGAAATCAAAAGCACTGTAAAAGTTATGGGTGGAGAAGACTGGAAATTATGGATTGAAGCGCTTGATAAAGGTGGCGTTCTTTCTGAAGGCTTCAAAACAGTAGCTTACTCTTATCTAGGCCCAAAAGTAACTTATGGAATCTATAAAGAAGGTACAATTGGAGCTGCAAAAAGAGATTTGGAACATACTTCTGATGTTTTAAATGACTTTTTAAAAGAAAAATACAATGGAGAAGCATACGTTTCATTAAGTAAAGCCTTAATGACAAAAGCAAGTGCGGTTATCCCTATTTTCCCATTATATGCAGCATTGCTTTACAAAGTAATGAAGGAAAAAGGTATCCATGAAGGTACAATCGAACAAAAACACAGACTTTTAACTCAAATGGTTTATGGAAACAATCCTGTTATTGATGAAGAAAGAAGATTACGTCCAGATAACTGGGAAATGCGTGAAGACGTTCAGGCTGAAGTAGAAGCTCTTTGGGATAAAGTTACTCCAGATAACTTTAAGGAAATAAGCGATTACGCTGGAGCAAGAGAGGAATTCATGCAATTAAATGGATTTGACTTTGATAATGTGGATTATGACGCTGATGTTGATTTAGATGAATTAGCTAAATTAAAACCTTAATTTAAAAAATTTACAAAATAAATAACAAAAAAATTAGACTATCTTTTAGAAAAAATATTCTTTTAGATAGTCTTTTATTATACATCATAAATTTACTTTAAAATTATAATTATGTTTATACATCTTTATTTTGATTTTTTTATTTTAACAAAAATAAACTACT
>NZ_CALHQO010000099.1:0-1033 GCF_938036635.1 uncultured Leptotrichia sp. | reverse complement strand
TTCCTTTGGAATTTTTACTAGTTTCCGTACTGTCAGTATTATGGGTTCTTTCAACATGTCTTGAAGTATTAGTGTTCATGCTTGCTTTTCTTGCATATCCGTTAGCGTAATAGTCATTTATTTCCTTTGCTCCGATTGCGTTTCTGTCCTTAGCTCTGTTTGAACCAAGAATAATAGCAATCATTCTGTCATTTCCTCTGTTTGCAGTCAAAACTATATTGGAACCAGCAGCATCGTGATAACCTGTTTTTATTCCGTCCACTCCCAGCACATTTCCTAAAAGTGCATTTGTTGAAGTTACCTTTGTATTTCCGTTGTCTACATAATCCGTCTTATTTTTTGAAAAGTTCAAATATTCACTGTAATCTTTTAACGTTATCTGGGCAAGTTTGTACAAATCTTTTGCGTTTCCCTGATCCATGCATGAACCTGTATAGCTAGGCGGCAATCCGTGCGGAGAACAGTATCTAAGAGAATTCAGTCCATAACTTCTAGCTTTTTCGTTCATTGAATGCACAAAGTTTGAAACATCCCCACCAACATACTCGGCAAGAGCGTATGCAGCATTATTTGAAGATTTTATAATTGTCGCCTTTAACAAATCTCTTACTGTATATTGCTTTCCAGCAGTTAATTTTATTCCATACGGAACTGAAGCGGCTTTTGCTGAAACTGTTACCTTATCATCGTATGAAATTTGTCCATTTTTTATTTTATCCAATGTTAATATTGATGTCATAATTTTCGTTACTGATGCCAAAGGTCTTACAGCCGAACTGTTGTCTTCTTTTATGATATTTCCGTTAACGTCTCCAACCAAAAGTGATTTGTAGTCATAATAATCTTCTCCGCTAGCAAATGAAAGTGCTGAGACTGTTAAAAATGCCACCGACATAATTATTTTTTTACTTTTTCTACCAATGTTTAACTTTTTTTTCATTTTTATTCCTTTTAACCTCTTTTCATTATCTAATAAATTTACCAAAATTTATTTTAACACTTGTTTATTAGTTTTTCATTTGTGAATTTCTTG
>NZ_CALHQO010000098.1:0-1208 GCF_938036635.1 uncultured Leptotrichia sp. | reverse complement strand
GGCTTTTCCACAGGTAGCCCATTCTGTAGGAATACCGACAAATGATTTGTCTTCAGCAGTAGCGGCTGTAATAGCAGGAGCATACATGGCATATAACAATATAAGTCTTAATGACGACTATGTGAAACCTATGGCAAATCAGTTCAAGGCTCATCTTGAAAACAGCGGATTTTTTGACGGAATGAGCAACAGGGAGAAAAAAAGTATGTACGACCAGATGGTTATGGTTGGAATGACTTTAGCTGTGGGACAGTCATTAAATCAGAGTAATCCAAACTCACAGACTACAGCTCAATTAAGGGAGGCAGGAAAACAAATACTTGAAGCTATTTTAAAAGTGGATGCTGATAGAGTCCGTATAACAGCTCAAGGAATATCTTATTAATACGGAGGGGACTGAAATGAATTCAATTATTGCATTAGTATATCTTTCAGTTGCTGTTATATTAATCGTTTTTGGTGTGAAACAAATAAAAAACAGAAAAAATCTTCGCAAAATTAATCAAAAACAGGAAGATGAGGTTAAAGAGAAAATAAAACTTGGAATTTTATCAGCTGATACAGTTTACCGTGAAAGAACAGAAACAGGAAGAGTATTTTATGAAGTGCCTGAAAATCTGAAAAAAGCAGTTGTTCTAAATCTTATTTGCTTTGCCATAATGCTAATATTAATATTTCTGGGAATAAAAATTGGAATATTGCTTTTAATAGTCTGTGCTGTAATAAGTATGATATACGGATATAAATATTATTATTCAAAAGAAAAAACAAAAAATACACTTGAAATAATAAATGAAGACTTTTATTTAAATGGAAAATTATTGGATATAAAGGGCTATAACTGGGGTACTGAATTATTTCCCCTGTTTGGCTCCCGAATAATCAGACTTAAATCCCATATTTATCTTCTTGATGGCAAAAAGGAAATCTGTTTTGTACCTGAAAGACAGTTAAAAAGATCTCAAATAGATATAATAATAGAAGATGACAGAATTTCTAAAATTATAGATGATATTATTGATGTAATCCAGAAAAGACAGATTCCAAAAGTAAAATTCAAACTTTTTAAAATGAAAAAAATGCAGAGCATACTTCTTTTTTTACTTTTTATATCAATTGTGATACTTGTTTCTTTGTATAAAAGCAAAGCATATATGTATTTATTTTAATAAAATAAGAAATAGCTGATGAAATTTTGGACAGTTAAA
>NZ_CALHQO010000097.1:0-2063 GCF_938036635.1 uncultured Leptotrichia sp. | reverse complement strand
TCTTCTCCAGGCTGTTTCAAAATTGTATACAAATCCCGATATTTCCTCAAAAGTTCATTTGCAATTCCTCTACAATTTTTCCTAGTAACTATATAGGTAAGCAACAATTCCAAAATTTCACAATCTGTAAATCCTTTTGCCCCTGTTGACAGAAATCGCTGCCTTAGTCTTTCTCGATGCCCCTTTTCCTTTTCTTCATCCAGCATTCGTTCAAAATCTATTTTTTTATTATTTTTATTCCCATTATCCCTCTTCATTTTTCCCCCCAGAAAAATATCAATAATACAAGTCAAATTTCTCTAAAAATGCCTTGCTTTTACTTAAATAGTTTACCATAAAACTAAAAAAATGACAAACTAAATTGAATATATGACAGAGTAAAAAATATAGGGGCAAATAAATTTAATTAAATTTCAAATTAACAAAAAAGAGGAAACCAGTTACAATATAATCGCCAAATCCTATTGAAAGGTGGTTCCCTCTATGATTAGAATATCAGATTTTTCCTCGCTTGTAAAGACTTTTTTTAAAAATATTTTTTCTTTCAGACTTCCGTTTGAGCAGCAGTTTAAGCTGTTTGTCACAAAAGCTTTTGAAACGCTGTTTAGAGTTTATGTCAAAAGAGTTGATGATTACTTCTTTCATTCCAATGAAAGAAAAGATAAGTTTAAAAGCAAAGGATTTGTTAAAAGAACTGTTACCACTGCCTTCGGGGATGTAACTTTTGAACGTCGAAAATATGTAGACAAGAAAACAGGCATTCACTACTACATTGATGAGAAAATTGGGCTTAAGCGGTACAGAAGGCTTTCTGAGGAGATGATTTTTACTATACTTTTTGAGTATCAATATGCTACGGCTTCATTTCTTGCAAAGACTTACGGTGTTTCAAGGGCTACTGTGTATAATCTTGTCAATTCTTTTCAAATGCCGAAACTTGATATTGAAAGATTTGAAAGGGATGACGATTCGCCAGTATATATGGAGATTGATGAAGACCATATGAAGTGCAGAAGAAGTAAAAACACATATATGAGGATGGTTTCAATACATCGTGGAATTGAGGAAATCTGCAGGGACAGGAACAAACTTATTGACAAACACACAATAATGTTTCCTGCATCCGTATCCCTTGAGGAAGTGTCGGAATATGTGCTTAACTATCTTGAAAAGAGATACAATATGGACAAGAAGAAGCTGATTGTGAACTCTGATGGGGGAATATGGATAGACAGCTTTGCAGGGGAGCTTAGGATTTACAATCCGATACACATTTATGACAAGTTTCATCTAGTAAAAGCTATAGTTGAAATTTCCAAGAAGGACAAGGAAATATCAAAAAATCTTTACAGGTGGCTTGAGAAAGATAACTTTGCAGAACTTGAAAATTTTTATGAGAATTTCAAGGAAAAGGAGAATGTGAGCCAGAGAAGAAAGGAGCAGATGAAGATGCTGCTTAACCAGTATGAGAAGATAAGAAGGATATATACTGAAGAGGATTACATAGGCTCAAGGACGGAAGCCCTTGTGTCCCACGAATGCTCAAGATTTTTGTCAAGCAGGCCGAAAGCGTTTTCAAGAAGGAAGATAAAGGCAAGAGCGTTATACCACACTTTCTTTGCAAACTATGGAAAAAACAGGGAAAAGGCGTATGAACTGTACTTTAGCGGCAAAAGAACGAGTTCACTAGAAAAGGTAATAGAGATGGAATGCTTGCCAGAAATTGTTAATGAAACAGGAAAAAGCACAAATATGCCATATTTGAGAGGAGGAGAATGTCCGATTAGGGAAGTTTTGAAAGAAATATCACAAAGTAAAATATTTTAAAAAAAGCAGTCAAAAAAGATTTGTTGTGGTATTTAATGACTGCCCCTATATTTTTTACTCTGTCGTTAAGATGATATTAATTCCATAGTCCTGAAATCTGAAAACAAGGAATAGATATCTTTTTCCTTTTCATTAAATATATCCTTTTTATTAATTCCCATTCTCTGATCAAGTGCTATTAAAACAGATTTTTTGATAAAACTTTCAAGAACTTCTGTATCTTTGTAGTTAAAAGT
>NZ_CALHQO010000096.1:0-8863 GCF_938036635.1 uncultured Leptotrichia sp. | reverse complement strand
AATATATCTAGTTTCATTAGGCTGAATATTTTTAGAGTATTCAGGGTAATATTCCTTAACCTTGTCAAACATTTTTTGCATTGTTTGAAATTCTAAAATATCAAACTTTTTATCAAAAGCTACTTGATAAGTTAAAATTTCTTTTCCACCTTGATTTGTGTAAATCGAAACAACAGCCCCTACCAAATTATCTACTATATTATAAGTTACAACAACTTTCTCATTGATTCCATCACTATTAAAATCATAATCAAATACGTCTTTTTCCTGACCTTTTACTGTGATATTTTCAGAATATTCCTTTGGCATATTTAATGGTTCTGCACTCATATTGAATCCTATGACTGTGTTAATTAATGCCAATACTCCTATTTCCACTTTTTTTAATTTTTTTATTTTTTCTTTCCCTGCTTCGATAATTCTATCTATTTTTTTTGTCACAAGCTCCCCTCCTAAAGCTATTCTTTCTACAACATTTCCACTTATCAGTCAAAAAGCTATTCACTTTTTTCATTTTTATATCTCTCCATCCTTTTTTCAATTTTTTTATTCAAGTAGAAAATTTTGTTTTTCCTTTATATTATACCACAATAACCTCAAAAAAGTAAAACATAAAATCAAATTCTATTTACAAAATTTTGGAAATTCCACTTTTAGCACTTCATAAAGTCTTTCCAGCATTTTCTCCAAATATTTAGTTGGCACAGCTAGATTTACTCTCTCAAATCCATCTCCAGCCTTTCCAAATGTATATCCCTCACTAAAAAATATTTTTGATTTTTTATTCATAAATTCCTTGAGTTCTGTATTTTTAAGCCCCAATGCCCGAAAATCTAGCCATTGTAAATAAGTCCCTTGTATTAGTGGTGCCTTTAAATCTACAAATCTTTCTTCAAAAAATTTATTTACCAATTTCTGATTTTTATCAATTAACAGTAAAAATTCATCTAACCATTCTTCTGACTCTGTATAAGCCAATTCACATGCCTTATATGCTAATGTTGAAAAAACATGCATTGACATTTTTTCCATTTCAGCCTTGAATTTTTTACGTAATTTCTCATTTTTGATAATTATATTTGAAATTCCTGCTCCAGCTAGATTAAAACTCTTTGTAGGGGCAGTGCATGTTATTGTAATCTCAGCAAATTTTTCTGATAAAGTCTGAAAAACTGTATGTTTATGCCCGCTCATAACAATATCAAAATGAATCTCATCAGAAATTACAATCAAATCATTCTCAACCGCAATTTTCCCAATCTTTTCCAAATCTTTCCTGCTCCACACAATCCCAAGCGGATTATGAGGACTGCACAAAAGCAATATTTTATTATTTTTATCTTTTGCAAACTCTTCAAATTTTTCAAAATCAATAGAATACTTGACTTCACCATTCTCATTTTTACTCTCAACTAAGCCACAATCTACCAATTTTCTATTATTTGAAGTAATCGAACTATAAAACGGAAAATAAACAGGAGTAAACGTAATCACACCTTCATTCTCCTTCGCAAAAGCTTTAATCGCAACATATATAGCTGAAACTACACCAGGAGTACACAAAATCCAGTCTTTTTCCACCTTAAAACCGTGCCTTCTCTCCATCCATCCTATAACAGCCTCATAATATTTAGGATAAGTTCCCGAATACCCCAAAACCGCTTCATCAATATATTTTTTCATTCCTTCTGTTATTTCAGGAGCAATCTTTAACTCCATATCCGCCACAGAAAACGGAACAATATCGTCTTTCAGCTCTGGAAATACTTCATACATCTGTTCCCATTTGTACGATCCTTGTCCTTTTCTGCTTAAGATTGTTTCAAAATCATATTTTTTTGACATTTTTTACCTCCATTCAAATTCTCTCTACTCATGTTCCTTGCAGCTCATCTCCTCAACTAAAAGTTTAAACACACAAACTGCCTTCAGCATTTGCTCGTCAAATTCCCATTCTGTTTTTCCAGTATTATGTTTCATCAGTTCCAGCAAAGCCTTCATTTTTTCCTGTGAATCTTCAATAATCTCAACTTTCCCATTTCCGATTACACTTTGAAATCTAGCGGTATAATTGCAGGCTTTATCACCTTTTGTGTAAATTTTATGATTTGTGTCAAGTTCAAATCCTACGTAGTTATTTTGTTTTATTATATCAAGTTTTCTTCCTGTTCTTGCACCGTGAAAATAAAATGTATAGTTTCCATTTTCTTCGATAAAGCCAAAATTTAGTGGGACGATGTACACTTTTCCCTTATCATTTAAGCCAAGCCGGCAACAGTCACAGGCTTTTATAATTTCTTTTATTTTTTCGTTGTCTGTAATTTCTCTGTCCCGTCTTCTCATTTTTACTTTTGTATTTTCCATTTTTATGTTTTTCCATTCTATTATATCTGTATATTAAATTTAAAATAATCCTGAAATTACCCCATTTTCATCAATGTCAATTAACTCTGCCGCTGGCTTTCTAGGCAACCCCGGCATATCGATGATTTCTCCAGCCATTGCTACTAAGAATCCTGCTCCAGCTGATAATCTCACTTCATTGATTGTAATTGTGAAGCCTGTTGGGCGTCCCAGTAGATTTGGGTTGTCTGACAATGATTTTTGTGTTTTTGAAATACATATTGGCAATTTGTCATAGCCGTTTTCTATGTATTTTTTAATATTATTAAGTGCTTTCGGGGCAAAATTTACTCCATCTGCTCCGTAAATTTCTTTTGCTATTTTTTCAATTTTTTCCTGAATTGACAAGTTCAAATCATAAAGTGGAGTGTATTTTTTCTCAGATTTTTCATTTTTCTCAATGGCGTTCATAACTTTTTCCACAAGCTCTTTTCCACCTTCTCCACCTTTTTCCCAGATTTCGCAATTGGCAACTTCCACGTCCATTTTTGCACAAAAATCTTTTATCACTTGAATTTCAGCATCAGTATCAGTTATAAATTTGTTAATCGCCACAACAACTGGTAAATTATACTTTTGCATGCTTTCAATATGTTTTTCAAGATTTACAAGCCCCTTTGTCAATGTTTCGATATTTTCCGACTTCAAGTCCTTGTCTCCGCCGTGATGCTTCAACGCACGAACTGTCGCAACAATTACAATAACATTTGGCTCCAAGTTCCCAAGCCTAGCTTTTATATCCAAAAATTTCTCAGCCCCCAAATCAGCTGCAAATCCAGCTTCCGTAACCACATAATCCGACAATTTCAAAGCCATTTTTGTAGCCAGCAACGAATTACATCCATGTGCGATATTCGCAAAAGGCCCACCGTGAATAAATACAGGCGTGTTTTCTAAAGTCTGTACTAAATTAGGCTTTATCGCATCTTTTAGTAATGCCGCTACTGCTCCTTGAATATTAAGCTGCTTAACTTTAAGCATTTCCCCTTTTCTGTTGTATGCAAAAACTATTTCGCCAATTCTTTCCTTCAAGTCGGTAATAGAATCAGCAAGACAGAAAATTGCCATAATTTCCGAAGCAACCGTTATTTGAAACGAATTTTCACGAGGCACGCCATTCACCTTTGGCCCAAGCCCAACGACAATGCTTCTCAAATTTCTGTCATTCATATCAAGCACACGTTTAAAAGTAATATTATTCACATCAATATCAAGTTCATTTCCAAAATGTATATGATTGTCAATGCACGCAGAAATTAAGTTATGTGCAGCCGAAATTGCGTGAATATCCCCTGTAAAATGTAAATTTATCTCTTCCATAGGAACCACTTGTGACATTCCACCGCCAGCTGCTCCACCTTTCATCCCAAACACAGGCCCCAAGGACGGCTCTCTAAGTGCCGCAATTGACTTATATCCAAACTTGTTCAACGCCTGAGTTAATCCAACAGTAACAGTAGACTTCCCTTCCCCCGGAGGCGTAGGAGTAACAGCCGTCATCAAAATCAATTTCCCATCTTTTTTCCCTGCATTTTTCTTCAGCACTTCCAAACTAACCTTAGCCTTATATTTCCCATAAGGCTCAAAATCATCCTCCGTAAGTCCTATACTTTCTGCAATCTCACCGATTTTTTTCAATTTCGCATTTTGAGCAATTTCAATATCCGTCATCCTAACATCCTCCTGTATTTTTTATTATTTATATAAAAATCGAAAAAGTCATGTTAATTAAAAGACTTTTCCGATATTCATTTATAATTTGTTCATTTTTTATAACTTTTTCTTTAGAAATTCACATTAGTTACTAATTTCTACAAGTGAAGTTATTTCCCTAAATTAACCTACAATTCTAATTAACATCAACTTCTCATAAATACATCATATTATATCTTTTTATAATTGTCAATATTTTTAACAGCAATTCATCTTTTTCATTTTTTTAAACGGTGTTTAGTATAACATATTTTATGCTTAAAAAACACAGTCTAAAATATTGTCAATAGTTGAAAACGGAATTAATTTTGTATTATTTTCTAAAACAATGTCTGCTGATTTGTTGCTGACAAATCCTTTAAACATCCATATTCTTTCATCAGTTCCACAATCGTTTTATTTAATTTTGTACGTTTTACTAAATCCTCGATTGATAAAAAGTCAACTTTTCGTTCAGAAACGATATTTTCAGCAACAGCTTCCCCTAGTCCATCCATTGCGATTAATGGCATTCTGATTTTACCGTCCTGTATTGTGAAAAGTTTTGCTTGCGATTTATAAATGTCAATTTGTTCCAGCTCGATTTTACGGTAGTGCATTTCAATCAAAATTTCGTACAAAAATAATTCTTGCTTTTCTTTAGCGTTTAAGTTTCCTTTTCTGTCCATTTCCATTTTTGCACGTTTTAATTCTTCTACTGGTCTAAACATTGTTGTCATTTTAAAATCTCCGACTTTTCTATTTAGGAAAGCTGTATAAAATTCGATTGGATAATGCACTTTAAAATAAGCGATTCTTACTGCCATCATTACATAAGCCACCGCATGCCCTTTTGGGAACATATATTTTATTTTTTCGCATGAATCAATATACCACTGCTCTACACCGTGTTCTTTCATTGTTTTAGAATATTCCTGCCACTTTTCACGATTTTTAGTAGGCTGTCCTTTTCTGACAAATTCCATTATGGAAAAGGCTAATGATTTATCCAGTCCATCGTCAATCAGCTTATTCATAATGTCATCCCGCACCGTGATAATCTGACTCAAAGTTGCAATTCCACTTCTTACGTAGTCCTGTGCGTTATTCAGCCAAACATCTGTCCCATGTGAAAGTCCAGAAATTCTGACTAATTCCGCAAAAGTTTTTGGACGTGTGTCAACTAGCATCTGTTTTACGAAAGATGTACCAAATTCAGGTATTCCTGATGTACCTGTCGGAGAGCCGATTTCATCTGGAGTTACACCAAGTGCTTCTGTCCCGCTGAATAAACTCATTACTTCCTTATCATCAAGCGGAATCGTATAAATATCAACATCTGTCAAATCCTGTAAAATTCTAAGTGTTGTCGGATCGTCGTGTCCCAGTATATCCAGTTTTACAAGCTGTTCGTCCATTACGTGATAATCAAAATGGGTTGTCTTGGAAGTTGATTTCATATCATTTGCTGGACGCTGAATTGGGCAGAAATCGTAAATTGACTTGTCCTTTGGAACGACTATCATTCCACCGGGATGCTGTCCAGTTGTTTTTCTAGCCCCTTCACAGCCTTTTGCAATTCTCATAACTTCTGCTTTTCTTTCTTTTATTTCAGGCGTTCCTTCCACTTCTTCAAGATATTTTTTCACATACCCAAAAGCATTCTTTTCGGCAAGCGTAGAAATCGTTCCAGCACGAAAGACATTGTCACTTCCAAACAGCTCTTCCGTATATTTATGAATCTCTCCTTGATATTCACCAGAAAAGTTCAAGTCAATATCTGGCACTTTATCTCCATTAAATCCCATAAACACTTCAAATGGGATAGCGTGTCCATCTTTTATATATTTTGTACCACATTCTGGACAATTTTTGTCAGGATAGTCAACTCCACTTCCTTCTTCGTTCATAAATTCCGTATGCTTACATTTCGGACATCTGTAGTGCGGATAAAGTCCATTTACTTCGGTAATTCCCATAAGATAGGCAACTATTGAAGATCCAACTGAACCACGTGAACCTACAAGATAACCTGCGTCCACCGATTTATGCACAAGTTTCTGTGCAATTAAATAAAGTACCGCAAATCCATTTTGAATAATCGAATTAAGCTCCTTTTCCACTCTTTCCTTCAGGCTTTTATCAATATTTTCCCCATAAAGCTCCTCAAGTTTCTTATAAGTCATCTCTCTTACTTCATCTTCTGCCCCATCAATTTTCGGCGGATAGAATCCAGTTGGAATTGGACGCACCTGCTCTATCATATCATTGATTTTATGAGTATTTTCCACAACGACTTCCTGAGCCGCTTCTTCTCCCAGATAATCAAATGCTTCCAACATTTCTTCAGTAGTTTTAAAATACAATTTTCTATCGAAAAACTCATACCCTCTCACTCCTTCCGAAGTTTCAGTTTTCCACATTGTTCCACTTCCCAAAAGAAGAACATTCCTGTTAATTGCTTCACGCTCTTCAAGATAATGGGTATCTCCCGTCGCAACTACAATTTTATTCTGACTTTTTCCAAGTTCGTAAAAATACTTGTTCATTTCCTTTATTATATCGTAACTTTCAATTTCCTTGCTAGTTCTTTCCACCATGTCAGCATAATTTGTATGCGGATGAATCTCAATATAATCATAAAATCTCGCTTTTTCCTCAATGTCATCTTTTTCTGCCCCACGTAAATAAAGATTTACAAGTTCTCCCTTATTTCTTTCAGAAGCTGAAGCCGAACTTGCAATTAGCAGATTTTCCCTCATGCTGTTTAACAAAGTTTTTGGTATTCTAGGCCTTCTCATTCCAAAAAATTCTATGTTGGAACGTGATACAAGCTCGTACAGGTCACGAAGCCCAGCCTGATTTTTTACCAAAATCATCGTGTTCAATGTTTCAGAATTTTGAATATTCGGCTGTAAATCCGTATTAATCTCAATTAGTTTCAAAATCCCTTTACTTAAAATCATATTTAAAAATTTCTGAAAAACTTCCGCAGTAGCCTTTGCATCATCAACAGCCCTATGGTGTGTTTCAAGCGTGATCCCAAAATATTTCACCAAATTAGCAAGACCATATCCTCTCGAATCAGGAAGCAATGTCCTAGCCAAAGGTAACGTATCAATTACGCTTGGAGAATACTCAAGTCCTTGCTCAATAGTTTTTTGCTTGATAAATCCCACGTCAAATTTCGCATTGTGGGCAACTACCGTTGTATCGGTACAAAATTCTAGAAATCTTGGAAGTACTGTTTCTATTTTTTCAGCATTTGCAACCATTTCATCAGTAATTGTTGTAAGTTCTGTTATCTTTGGCGGAATTGGAATTTCAGGATTTACAAATTCAGAAAATTCTCCAATAATCTCCCTTCCACGCATTTTCACAGCCCCAATTTCAATTATCTTGTCATTAAAAGGATCAAATCCTGTCGTTTCAATATCGAATACAACATAAATTTCATCTTCAATCATCTTGTCCTTAGGATTTGTAATCAAGTCCTGCTCGTCATCAACTACATACGCCTCCATCCCAAAAATAACCTTAAAATCCTCATTTGCCTCTTTAAACGCAAACGGAAATGAATGTACTACTCCGTAATCTGTTACAGCAATCCCGCTATGCCCAAATTCTTTAGCTCTTTTCGCATAATCCTTGATTGACATAACTCCGCTCATTTCACTCATATTCGTGTGTGCATGAAGTTCTATTCTTTTTTTGGGTGCATTGTCCTCTTTTTTCACATCTTTAGATTCTATAGCTTCCACTCTTTGCGTTCTCACATACTTTTCACCACTATACATATCCGCCTCAAAACTTCCAGTAACCTTTACCCATTCCCCAAGTTTTACCTTAATATCCTCATTCGTGTTAAAAAATATTCTGCAGCTAACAGAGTCTGTATAATCTGTAATCATAAAATCACACATTAACTTCCCATTCTTAGTTTCTCTCATATCTACGTTAAATATCTTTCCTTCTAGTGCCACATCATCACCATTGTTCAAAATATCAAGTGTTGAAAATGGCATAGCATCTAAATCAGGAATTTTTTTCCATTTGTAGTTACCTTTGTTACTATCTCCATTAGCATTTCCGCCATTTGAATAACCGTTTCCGTTATTTCCATTATTAAAATTTCCATTTCCTCCATATTTACTGCCATTACCATTACTTACACTAGCATTTTCATACTTTGGAAGTTCGCTTGCCTTTACCGAATTTAATTCATTTTGAGCCTTAATTTTAGCCTTCACTTCCTCAAAATCCCCATTTACAAACTCAATTTTTATCGAATTGTCCATACATTCATAAATTTTTCTTGTAAGTTCTTCCTTTGCCTCAGTTCTTTTGGCCTCTTCTATCAAATGATGCGACGGTAATTTTATAAACACCGTATTTCCCAAACTTTCCACTTCATAACTTGCAAAAATATACTGATATCTCTTACTCTCATGTTTATAATTCTCAATTGCAAATTTTACAAATCCAATAACATCCTTCTGTATCAATTCAGGATTAACATCCATCTTAATCTTCAATTTTAAACCATTTTCAAAACTCTTATAAAGCAGCTGCCTCAAATCCTGTATCTCATTATGTGCCTCAAAATTATGAACCCTCACAAATATTTCAATCTCTCTCTTTTTAGAAAATAAATTAACATACTCAATCTCAAAATTCTTAATTCCGTATTTCCTAAAAAAATCTTCTGATGGCTTAACCTTTAAATACTTCGTACTCATTTTTCTATCTATGCCCCCTATTTCTTTTT
>NZ_CALHQO010000095.1:0-1204 GCF_938036635.1 uncultured Leptotrichia sp. | reverse complement strand
GAGGCAGTTCACGAATTGGAAGAGCAGAAGCCGATTGACAAGCAGGAAAAGCTGGAATATTTAATGCAGGTTTCTTCAAGTGGACCTGATACAGAATGGACAACTTTGAAATATTTGTATTCTAAAATGATTGCAACAGCAAAAACGGAAGTTTTGATTCAAAGTCCTTATTTTGTGCCTGATACAGATTTGATTTCACAGTTGAAAATGGCGGCTCTTTCGGGAGTGAAAATAAAAATAATGATTACAGGAGTACCTGATAAAAAGATGCCCTATTGGATTGCAGAAACTTATTTTGCAGAATTGATAGAAGCTGGGATTGAGATTTTTAGATATAAGGCGGGATTTTTACACAGTAAAAATGTAATCGTAGATGAGAAAACATCTACGATGGGAACATGTAATTTTGATATGAGAAGTTTTGAGATAAATTATGAAGTGAATTCAGTATTTTATAGTGAAGAGATTAGCAAAGATTTAAAGGCACAGTTTGGAAAAGATTTGGAAGTGTGTGAAAAATTTGATGAAGCAAGATTAAAAAAAGTGACTTTCAGAAAACAATTGAGAAACTCTATATTCAAGTTAATTTCACCAATAATGTAAATAAATTATAGCAATTGTAGGAAGGAAGGGAGTAAAATGGGAAAAAATTTTACTAAGGATGGACTTATTCTTTTAAATAAAAGCAAGGGGGTAAGTTCGTTTGGGGCAATAAATCATTTGAAAAAAGTGATAAAGGCTAAAAAAGTAGGACATGCTGGAACCCTTGACCCAATGGCTGAGGGACTTATGATTGTTATGATTAACGAAGCTACAAAATTTTCTGATAATTTAATGAAAAAAGACAAGGAATATTATGTAGAAATGGAGCTTGGATACAAAACAGACACTTACGACCTGGAAGGGACAGTTATTGCAAAATATGATTCTGAAATTAATATAAGTGATTCTGAAATAATACAGGCTGCAAACAGTTTCAAAGGCAAGATAAAGCAAGTTCCGCCGATGTATTCCGCAATAAAGATTGAAGGGCAGAAGCTTTATGATTTGGCAAGAAAAGGGATTGAAGTGGAAAGAGCCGAAAGGGATGTGGAAATATTAGAAATTAGGGAAATAAAGATAGTGCGTCCAGATAAAAATTCAGAAAATGCTCAAAATATTAAAATTTCATTTTACACAAAAGTCAGCAGTGGAACTTATATCC
>NZ_CALHQO010000094.1:0-1156 GCF_938036635.1 uncultured Leptotrichia sp. | reverse complement strand
AAGTGCAAAAATGAACTATAAAATTGCAATATTAAATGGAGATGGAATTGGGCCGGAAATAGTGGCTGAGGCGATAAAGGTTTTGGACAAGGTTGGAGAGAAGTTTGGACATCAATTTGAGTATGTTCGGGGATATCTTGGAGGGGAGTCTGTAGATAAATATGGAGTGCCTTTGTCAAGTGAAACTGTGGAAGTTTGTAAAAATAGTGATGCTATTTTGCTTGGGGCTATTGGTGGGCCTAAATGGGATAATATTGAGCCTGAGAAACGTCCTGAGAGAGGGCTTCTTGCGATTAGGAAGGAACTAGGAGTTTATACAAATTTGCGTCCTGCGATTTTGTTTAAATCGTTAAAGAGTGCGAGTCCTTTGAAGGAAGAAATAATTGGAGATGGGCTTGATGTGATGATAGTAAGGGAGCTTACTGGAGGGCTTTATTTTGGGCATAGGGAATATTCTGATGAAAAGGCATTTGATACACTTCCTTACACAAGACCTGAAATTGAAAGAATTGCGAAAAAAGCGTTTGAAATTGCAAAACTTGGAAATAAAAAACTTACGAGCGTAGATAAACACAATGTTTTGGATACTTCAAAATTGTGGAGAAAAGTTGTAGAAGAAATTTCAAAAGATTATCCTGAAGTGGAAGTTTCGCATATGTATGTGGATAATGCTGCAATGCAATTGATTGCCAATCCTAGACAATTTGACGTGATTTTGACTGAAAATATGTTTGGAGATATTTTGTCAGATGAGGCTTCAATGCTTACAGGCTCGCTTGGAATGCTGCCATCAGCGAGTCTTGGAGATGGAAAAGTCGGACTTTATGAGCCAAGTCACGGTTCAGCACCTGATATAGCTGGAAAAAATATTGCAAACCCAATAGCGACAATACTTTCGGCAGTAATGATGTTAAGATATTCATTTAATCTTCAAAAAGAGGCCGATGCAATAGAAAAAGCTGTGGAAGAAGTATTAGAAGCAGGATTTAGAACAGCTGATATTTATACAGATGGTATGAAGAAAGTTGGAACTGATGAAATGGGAACTGAGATTACTAATAGAATTTAGAATCTAAAAATTTTGGAAAAAGAAGGATATTTTTATGGAAGAAATATTACACTATGAAAATGTAACTTTTAAGCGTAATGGCAGAGA
>NZ_CALHQO010000093.1:0-10062 GCF_938036635.1 uncultured Leptotrichia sp. | reverse complement strand
ACAGATTGAAGACGAATTAAAGTTTTTTAAGCAACCATCTTTAAAAAAGGCACTTAATCAAAAGGGGATTCAGATTATTGGGGAAATTAAGAGAGCTTCTCCATCGAAGGGAAAAATTGCAAAAGATGATTTTGATTTATTAAAACAGGCACAAAGTTATGTAGATAAAGGAGTTTCAGCTTTTTCGATATTGACAGAAAAGGAATATTTTAAAGGGGAGAATGATTTTATAAAAATTGTAAGAGAAAAATTTCCAGAAATGCCAATTTTGAGAAAAGATTTTATTTATACTCCGTTTCAAGTGGCTCATGCTAAATTTTTAGGAGCTTCAGCGATTTTACTGATTGTGAGAATGCTGGATGATAAGATGCTTTTGGATCTTCATAAGCTGGCACAGGATTTGGAAATGGATGTTCTGGTGGAAACTCATAATGAAGAGGAAATAAGAAGAGCTTTGAAGATTCCAAATTTGGAGATTTTGGGGATAAATAACCGAAATTTGAATACTTTTGAAGTTGATATTAAAACTACGGAAAAACTGATAAATGAAATTCCAAACGATGTTTTGAAGAATTTGACTATTGTAAGTGAAAGTGGATTTTTGTCAAAAGAAGATGTGAAGTATGCAGAAAAATTGAACGTGGATGGACTGCTAATCGGAGAGGCACTTATGAAAGGGCTTCTTTAGAATTTAATAAAATAAATATTCTGAAACAAGGGGTCAAAGATCCTTGGGGAAATAAAAAACTTAGGTTGTTAAACTGATCTTAGAAAAATAACTTTAAATTTATGGAAGGAAAAAAATTGGAGAAAAAAGAAAATAATGTAGCAACTGATAATCTTGCAAAAAATACTACCAAATTAAAAGTTTGTGGAATTAGGAGCATTACTGAAATTAATGAATTGAAAACTTTGGATATTGACTATTTTGGATGTATTTTTGCAGAAAGCCAAAGGCAAGTAGATAGTGAACTTGCGGCTAAAATTACACGGATTGCACATAGACATGGGAAAAAGACTGTTGGAGTGTTTGTAAATGCAATGATTGAGAATGTTGTAAAAATTGTGGAAGAAACAGATATTGATGTCGTTCAGCTACATGGAGATGAGTCAGTGGAATATTGTATGGAACTTACTCAAAAATTAGAAAAATTGTACGAAAAAAATTGTTTTAGAAAACGTAAAAATTTTCCTGCTAAAACGAAGCTTTGGAAAGTTTTTGGCGTGACTGATGAACTTCCGAATATTACTGACTACAAGCCGTATATTGAATATCCCCTATTTGATGCAAAAGGAGTAAATCGTGGGGGAAACGGAATTGTCTTTGATTGGGATATTTTAAAAGAATTGGAAAAATATTCGTTTGTGTTAGCTGGAGGGCTGTCGATTGAGAATATTCAAAAAGCGCTTGACTACAATCCTGCCATTTTGGATATAAACAGCAAAGTTGAAGTTAATAATAGAAAAAGTAAGGAATTAGTTGAAAATGTTGTAAATTTGGTAAAAAAGAAATAATAATAATTTAAAAAGATTGATATGAAAGGAAAAAAATATGGAAAATAAACATTTTAATGAAAAAGCATATTTTGGGCAATTTGGCGGACAATTTGTACCTGAAACTGCAATGTTTGCTCTATCGGAACTGGAAACCGAATATGAAAAACTAAAGAATGACAAGGAATTTTTTGAAGAATTTGATAATTTGCTAAAAAATTATGTTGGGCGTGAGACTCCGCTCTATTATGCCAAAAATTTGAGCGAACATTATAACCACGATATTTACTTGAAAAGAGAAGACTTGAACCATACTGGTGCTCATAAAATTAATAATGCGCTTGGACAGGTTTTGCTTGCTAAAAAAATGGGAAAGAAGAAAGTTATTGCTGAAACTGGGGCTGGACAGCATGGAGTTGCTACTGCTACTGCAGCCGCTCTATTAGGTTTAGAATGTGATGTTTACATGGGGGCTGTTGACATTGAACGGCAAAAATTAAATGTTTTTAGAATGGAACTTTTGGGTGCAAGAGTTATTTCGATTGAAGACGGGCTTAAAACTTTGAAGGAAGCGACAACTGCGGCTATTCAGTCTTGGGTTGCAGAAATAGAAACTGTGTTTTATGTAATCGGTTCTGTTGTAGGGCCTCATCCATATCCGACTATTGTGCGTGATTTTCAGTCAATTATCGGTTACGAAGCAAAAACGCAGCTGGAGGAACTTGGAAAGCATGCTGATCATGTGATTGCCTGTGTTGGTGGAGGAAGTAATGCTATTGGTATTTTTAGTGCATTTTTGGAAGACAACTCAACAAAACTTTACGGAGTCGAAGCTGGAGGATATGGAATTGACACAGATATGCACGCTGCCACATTGACACTTGGAAAACCTGGAATTATCCACGGAATGAAAACTTATGTTCTTCAAAATAAATACGGACAAATAAGTCCAGTTCACTCAATTTCCGCTGGACTTGACTATCCAGGAGTAGGTCCCGAACATTCACATCTATTTGATACAAAAAGAGCAACTTACGCACCAATTACCGATGATGAGGCAATGAAGGCTCTAATGCTTGTTACAAGAAAAGAAGGGATTATTCCAGCAATTGAGAGTTCCCATGCGTTAGCCTATCTTGAAAAATTATGTCCTGCACTTTCTAAAGACAAAAGAGAAACTATCGTCGTAAACGTTTCTGGACGTGGAGATAAAGATATGCACACTGTTTTTTCTGTATTAAAAGACAAGGAAACTGGCCGAAAAAATGGAATTTATGAGTTAAATGGAGGTTTAGAAAATGAGTGAAAAAAAATTAGATAAGAAAATTATTGATATTTTTAGAGAAAAAGAAAAAGTAAACATTGGTTATATTGTCGCAGGCTATCCAAGTGTTGATTTTACAAAACAATTTTTACAAAATTTGGACAATACAGCTCTTGATATGCTTGAAATCGGAATTCCCTACTCCGACCCTCTAGCCGATGGAAAATTGATTTCACACTCTTCATTTCTTGCTTCAGAAGCTGGAGTTACTACCGACACTGTATTTGATTTACTAACAGAAATAAAAAACGATATTTCAAAACCTTTAATTTTCTTAATTTATTACAATTTAATATTTGCTTATGGAATTGATGAATTTATCAAAAAATGCTGTGAAGCTAATATTAAAGGTATAATCATTCCAGACTTGCCTTACGAGGAAGCCTTTGAAATGTCGGAAAAACTAAGAAAAAACAATATCGCTCTTATCCCTCTTGTAAGCGTTACTTCTGGAAACAGAATGAAAAAAATCATCTCTCAAGGTGACGGCTTTATTTACGCAATTGGTTCTCTTGGAGTTACAGGTTCAAAACAAGTTGATTTGCCACGTTTAGAATCTTTTATTAATGAAATAAGAGAAGTTTCAGACTTGCCAGTTTCATTAGGTTTTGGAATAAAAAATAACGATAACGTGAATACGATGAGAAAATATGCGGATGGAGTGATTGTGGGAACGAGTATTGTTGAGTTTACCCAGAAAAATGATGTGAATTATGTGATTCAAAAAATTAATGAACTTTTTAAATAGATATTCATACTAAATCTCATTTAAAAATAGGAATAATTTTTTAGATATTTTGATTAATACATTTTTATTTTCGTAGGATTGCTCATTATTTAAATGGGGTTTAGTATTAGTAAAGATAGTTAGAAATGATTGTCTTTTTTGTAATATTTACTAAATTAAAAAAATACCCCTAAATAATATCAAATATCTAGGGATAATTTTTTTTAATTATGACAATCTATTTCTAAAGTCCTCGTATTCAAATTTTCTAATAACCTCAACTCCACCTTTTTCTGTATAAACTGCAATCACAGGCAAATTTATCCCATTGAAAGTATTCGTCTTCACCATGCTATAATGTGCCATATCAGTAAAAATCAGCTTATCTCCTACTTTTACAGGATCATCAAAAGAGTAATCTCCAATTACATCTCCAGCAAGGCAAGTAGGCCCTCCCAATCTATAAGTGTATTTCTTCTCATTTGGCATTCCTGAGCCGAAAATAAATGGACGGTATGGCATTTCGATTACATCAGGCATGTGACACGAAGCTGAAGTATCCATTAACAATATATCCATTTCATTTTTTGTAATATCTAAAACTTCCGAAACTAAAAATCCTGTATTCAAGGCAACCGCTTCTCCTGGTTCTAAATACACTTCCACATCATATTTTTCTTTTATATAATTTATGCATTTTACAAGTTTTTCAATATCATAATCTTCTCTTGTAATATGATGTCCCCCACCAAAATTAAGCCATTTCATATTATGCAAATATTTTCCAAATTTTTCTTCAAAAATTTTTAATACATTTTCAAGGGCATCCGAATTTTGTTCACAAAGTGCGTGAAAATGAAATCCATCCAATCCTTCAAGTTTATCTTCCTTGAAATTTTCAAGTGTTACTCCAAATCTCGAAAATCTTCCCGCTGGATTGTAAATCTCAGTTTCAACTTCTGAAAATTCTGGATTTAACCGAAGTCCACAGCTAATTTTCTTACCATTTTTTTCTTCAAATTCCTTTACTCTATTCTTAAATTTTTTCCATTGATTAAAAGAGTTAAAAACAATATGATTTGTTATCTCCATTATTTCATCAAACTCATCTTCCCTGTAAGACGGATTAAAAATATGAGTTTCCAATTTTTTGTTAGGATTTTTTAACTCCATTTCCTCATACCCAAGTCTTGCTTCAAATAGTGAGCTTGCAGTAGTTCCATTTAAGTATTCACTAATTAACGGATAGAAATAGAACATCGAAAATCCTTTTTGTGCAAGCAATATTTTACATCCTGTTCTATCAATTACACTTTTTAATGTTTCAAGATTTCTTTTTAGCAGCCTTTCATCAACTATAAAGGCTGGTGTTGGCAAATTTGTTATATCCATATCCAAATATTTGTTTTTTGACATTTTTTATCATCTCCTTTTATACTTTACATCTCTTATCAATATTATAATTCAAATGTATCTAAAATTTATTCCTTATTATATCACACTTTTCTTAAAATCTAAAAAAAAGATTATCCTAAATTTAATTTTTTAAGATAATCAATTTTTTTTTATCAAATTGTTAATTCTAATCTGTTCGCAGTGCTTCCATTGGCTCCAATGCCGCGGCTTTTTTCGCTGGATAAACACCAAAAACTAATCCTATCATTGTAGAAACAAATATACACACAAACACTATAACTGGACTTAAAATTGGCGAAGTTTGTATAAACATTCCAACCAAAAGTGCTAGCGAATACCCAATTACAACTCCAATTATACCTCCAAAAAATGTTAAAATAACAGCTTCAATCAAGAATTGTATAAGAATGTGTATTGTTTTGGCTCCAATCGCCTTTCTAAGTCCAACCTCCCTTATTCTCTCGGTAACACTTACAAGCATTATATTCATAACTCCGATTCCACCTACAAATAACGAAATTGCAGCAACTCCACTTATGAAAAGTGAAAGCATGTTTAGAATGTTATTAAATTCATCCAAGCCTTGACTTGTTGAATTTACATTGTAAATATTAGGTTCACTTCCCCTTGTTTTCAATAAATTTTTTACCACTTCCATTACTCTGTTCATTTCGTTGGCATCTCTTGCCTTTGCCTGTAATGCCATAAATTTCTCTTGTTCATTTCCTTCCAGATAATTCAAGTAATTATTGGGAAAAAGTGCTAAAGCAGCCATTCCATCTCCACCACCTAAACTAGCAAACGGATTTTTAAATACTCCAACAATTGTTACAGTTTGACTATTTTTTTTAAAGTTTAAAATCATTTTTTTCCCTATAGGATTCTGTCCAGGATATAATTGATCCGCCGTTGTACTGTCAATCATTATATATTTTCCATCTTTTCTGTATTCGTTTGGCAAAAATTTTCTTCCCTTTATTACCGTATAGTTTGACATTTTAAAATAATCTTCTGTCACTCCTGTGCCTGAAAGCATCATATCCGAGCCATTGCTCATTGATATTCTGGCAAATGTGCTTGAAGTTGGAGTAACCGCTTCAATACCTTCTATACTCTTTATTTTTTCAATATCTTTTTTTGTAAGTAAATCATGCGATTTATAAGTCTGTCCTGGAGAAGTGTCAATTGATATTTGAAAATTTGATACTCCAAGCTTATTCAAATCTCCCGTAATATTTTCCTTAACTCCTGCTCCTAATGAAGACATCATTATAACCGAAGATATTCCGATTATTATTCCAAGCATTGTCAAAAAGGAACGTACCTTATAGCTAAATAAATTTGATACTGACAATTTTAGTAATTCCATAAAATCCATTTACACTACACTCCTCTCCGATGCTGAACAATTTCATCCTTTTCTATTACACCGTCTTTTAATCTGATAATTCTTTTACAATGCTCTGCCACATCTTCCTCATGCGTAACCATTACTATCGTTGTCCCGTTATCGTTCAGTTTTTTAAAAATTTCTAAAACCTCTTCTCCAGATTTTGAATCTAGATTTCCTGTTGGCTCATCTGCAAGAAGTATTTTAGGATTGTTTATTATCGCTCTTGCTATTGCCACTCTCTGTCTTTGTCCCCCTGACATCTCATTCGGCTTATGATGAATTCTTTCACCAAGTCCCACACTTTCCAATGCTTCAGTTGCCCTTTTTAGCCTTTCAGCTTTCTTTACTCCTGCATACAAAGCTGGAAGAGCCACATTTTCAACTGCCGTCATCTTTGGAAGTAAGTTAAACGTTTGGAATACAAACCCTATTTTTTTGTTTCTTACTTCAGCAAGTGCATCTCCTTTTATAGTTGAAACATCTTGATTATCCAATATATAAGTTCCAGAGGTAAGGCTGTCAAGACAGCCTAAAATATTCATAAGAGTAGATTTTCCACTTCCTGAAGGCCCCATAAAGGCCACATATTCCCCTTCACTTACAGAAAGATTAAGCCCTTTCAAAACTTTTAATTCCATGCTTCCATTTTTATATATTTTTACTATATCGCTCACTTTTATCATAAAAATTTACCTCTAAAATTTATTTTTCTATCTTGGCGGTGGCCCATCAGTCCCTCCAGCATTTCCTGCCGGTTTTTCTTCCTTAAACATTACACCATTAGGAGCTACTTTCTGTTTTGACGGATCGGCAATTTTTATTTTTTGTCCATCTTTCAATCTCTCATCCGCAACAGTGATTACTCTTTCTCCCACTGATACACCAGATTCCACAGCATAAAATGTATCATCATTCATTCCAACTTTAATTTCTCTTTTTGAAACTTTCTTGTCCTTTCCTACAACAAAAGCATAATATTTACCATTTTCATTTATAACTGAACTATATGGAAGTCTTGGTACATTTTTACTTTCTTTGTAAAAAATAGTCGCTGTTATCGTAGCACCAGGCTTCAATCCCTTAGTTTCATTTATCTGAATTTTTACAGTAGTGTTACTTTCATCAAGAGACGAACTCTTTTCAGCCACTCCAGAAATTTGTGAAACAGAGCCTTCAATTTTTTCTCCATCTGGCAATGAATCCGAAGTAATTTCAACTCTCTGCCCAACTTGAATATTTTTTACATCATTGTCTGAAAGATTTACCTCTACCCTCATGTTTGTTGAATCCGATACTTTAAATAAAGTCGTTTCAGTATTTACACGATAATTTTCATCTGCAGTCATTTCTGTAATAACACCATCAACTGGACTTGTTATTTCATCTTTTATAAGTGCCAGATCTTCTTGTAATGTTGCCAATTCTAATTTTGCTGTCTTTAATGATGTTCTTGCATCTTCAATGCTCGCCTTCTGCTCACTGTCAACTGTATCCAAATCTAGTCTTGAATTTCTTAGAGCCTTTCTTGCATCATCTACATTAACCCTTGTTTCCCCACCAACTTTATATAGCTCTTCTGCGTTATGTAAATCTCTTGATTTTTGTTGAATTTCTAAACTTTTCGACTCTTTTTTTCTTCTAAGTGAACCTTGAGCATCAGCTATATTTCTTTCATATTTTTGAATTTCCAAAGTTTTCATTTGTATTTTTCTCAAAGTTTCATTTTTATCAACTGGATAAAATGTTAGCACTACATCACCTTTTTTCACATTATCTCCTTTTTTAAAGAATACTTTGTTTACTCTTTGACTTGAAGTTGTAAATACTGAAACCGCATTATCTGACACAACTTGTCCATTCTTTGAAACTGATAACGAAATATCTCCCCTATCAACAGTTGTCACTTCATATTCAGGCTCAGCTTCTTTTTTTCCACATGAAACTGTAGCAAATAATATTACAGCAAATATTGTCATAAATTTATAAAAATAATTTTTATTTTTTGACTCTTTCCTCTTTGATTCAATAGTTTTAGTTATTTCAGAAAATTCTGTATTTATTTCCACAAAATCACCGCTTTCCTAATTTTCGTTTTTATTTTTCATATTAATAATCTCTATTTATAATATTTTATTTTTTTAGTAAATGCTGCAAGTTCATTTTTGGCTGTTTCGTAATCTATTACAGCTTTCTTATAGTTATTCCGTTTTTCCACATAGTTGGAATACGTGTCAACTCCCAGCTCGTACTTCTTAGCATAAATTTCATATTCTTTTTTCTTAATATTCATTGTATTTTGTGCTGTTAATTCATTTGTCTGATAGGTTGTGTAAGTTATCATCTGCTGTCCTGCATTTGACACCAGTTCATTTTTTTTCTGTTCATATTGTAATCTCAATTTATCTGCTTCATTTTTCAAATCTTCAACAGTATCATTATATCTTTTGAAAGTTTTTGACACAGATAATCCGACAACAACAGAATGATCCTTTAAGGAATATCCAATATCTCCTGATAATTTAGGATACTTGTAATCAATATTTTCCTTTCTTAGCTGTTCACTGTTAAGCTGCGAATTCAATTCTATTGTTTCAGCTTCTGAGAGTCTAAGAGCATAAAAATCATCCTTTTTCAGTTCAATTTTTTTCAGGTCATCAAGCTTCTCTTTTTCAGGTAAAGTTACATTGTAAACTGTAAATCGTTCTCCTAAAATTTGCAGTTCCCGACCAAGATTTTCATATTTCAGCTGAGAATTTTCATATTCTGTTTTTGCTAGTTCATAATCATACTGTGATGCTGTCCCCAGCTCATATTTTTTAGCCTGAATAGCATAATCTTTTTTAGTATCTTCTAAGGTAAGCGCTTCCTGTTCAATTTCCTTCTGTTTATTCTTATAATTTTTATATAAATCAATCAAATCACGTATTTCAGAATTTTTAGTAGTTTCATCGTTAATTTTCTGTATATTTCGTGAAATTTGATTAGTTTTTTTATTATAATTTACATCACTATATCCAAAATAATCGTTTAATGTTTTAGAAATACCAATTTTATTTTCTGTAAGCTCACTACTTCTAAAATTATATTCATTTCTGTAATAAAGCATTCCATACTTTACATTATTTTGCATAGTTAGACCATTTGCTGCTCCGTGTAATGTATAATTATTATCTGAAGTTACACTGACTTCATTCCATTCCCCATTTTTCAAAGATTTCTCTTTTATATCAAACTTTCTCATATTTTTTTCATTAATTTTTGTCGTATATGAATTTTTTTCATACTGAGAAATCAAATCATCCACATTAACTGCAAAACTTATCGCACTAAACGTAAGTAATGCTGATAAAATCTGTATCTTACTATTTTTAAAATTCAAAAATATCCCAACCATGTAATCTCCTTTCTTCTAGAATAAACAGCTTATTTTCTTATCAAAATTTATTATAACACTTATTTCATAGAATATCATTTTTTTTTGACAAAATTATGTCATTTTCAAATTTTTTTATTCTTTTTATTCTTAAAATCTAACACATTTATAAAATTTCATTTGTTAACAAAAAATTGTAATTAATACTAAACTCCGTTTAAATAGCGAATTTACTATAGACTTTTTCCAAGAGGAATAGCAACCTATTTTTCTAAATAATTATAGTAAAACTAGTTTAAAACAGAACTCAAAAATTATGACTATTTTACTCAAAC
>NZ_CALHQO010000092.1:0-1300 GCF_938036635.1 uncultured Leptotrichia sp. | reverse complement strand
TGTTTTAGCATCATAAATTCTTGTATTTACAAATTTCCCCTTCAAATCCTTTCTATCGCTTTTAAATAAAACTATTTTATGCGTAGAACTTCTTCCAGTCAACATTTCAGGATTCTTTTTACTAGGTCCTTCAACTAAAACTTTTACAATTTTCCCTAAATATTTTTGACTTTCTTCCTTTGCCTTCATATTCTGTAATCTCATAAGCTGCTGCAATCTTTCATTTTTTGTATGCTCATCAACTTGTTCTTCCATTGTAGCCGCAGGAGTTCCTGTTCTTTTGGAATACATAAACATAAACGCATTTTCAAATCCAACTTCATTTACAACATCCATCGTATCTTGAAAATCCTCATCAGTTTCCCCTGGAAATCCTACAATAATATCTGTAGTAAGTCCTATATCAGGTACTTTTTCTTTAATTTTCTTAGCAAGTGCGATAAATTCCTCTTTTGTATATCCTCTGTTCATTGCATCCAAAATTTTCGTAGATCCTGATTGTAGTGGTAAATGTAACATTCTCGCTATTTTAGGATTTCTTGCAATTGTATCAATTACTTCATCACTAAAGTCTTTTGGATGTGGCGACACATATTTTATCCAAAAATCCCCTTCCACATTTGCACTTTGCTCCAAAAGTTCAGCAAAATTATCCTGTCCATTTGCAAAATCACTTCCATAGGAATTTACATTTTGCCCCAAGAATAATATTTCTCTATATCCTTTTTTAGTATACTGCTCAACATCTTTCACAACTTCATTAAGCGGCACAGAACGCTCCATTCCACGCACATAAGGCACAATACAGAAAGTACAGTAATTATTACATCCATAAGTTATCGAAATAGAAGCTACAATATCATCACCAAAGTCAGCATCCACTCTAGTTGGCAATTCATCCTCATCATCCACCATAACAATATGTGTTTCTTCCCCAGCTTCAATTCTTTCCAATAGATCAGGAATTCTCCCAATATTCTGATTCCCAAGCACCAAGTCAACATAAGGCGTCTTTTTAATAAACTCCTCTCTAACTTCCTGAGCCAAGCACCCCGTAACTCCAATAATCATTTTCCCATCTTTTTCTTCCTTAATTCTCTTCAAATCTCCAAGCTTTCCATATACCTTAACAGCTGCACCTTCTCTAACCGTACAAGTATTCAAAAATACCAAATCTGTATTTTCAATGTCTTCTGTCATACTGTATCCCATTGTCTGTAACATCTGTTTCATTTTTGCACTTTCATTTACGTTCATCTGACAACCATAAGTTATTATTGTCGCTCTTTTTTCCACTTTT
>NZ_CALHQO010000091.1:0-1300 GCF_938036635.1 uncultured Leptotrichia sp. | reverse complement strand
CTTTTTTATTTTTTATCAAATATTCTAATATCAATCACTTATTTTACCTTGTTTTTTCCATAAAGTTGCAATATACACAAAAGGTGTATCCAACAGCGAAATTACAATTTTTAATAAATATGTTGAAAATATAATTCCAATTACTGTTTTAAACGGATAAACTCCTGTAAATGCCAAAAATGAGAACACAATATTGTCTAAAATTTGACTTATCATTGTACTCGCGTTGTTTCTAATCCAAATATCTCTATAAGATGGTCTAAATTTTCTAATAAATTGATAAGACCAAATATCAAATGACTGAGAAACTGCAAATCCGCACACACTTGAAATCGCAAGTCTTGGCATAAATCCAAATACTGCTGATAAAGCACCTTGCATTGTATCATCAGGCGAAACTTTTACTTTTAGCACAATTTGCATTATAAATGTTGTAAATAACATTGCAGCAAAACCTAGCGAAACTACTTTTCTAGAATAATGTTTCCCTTCGTTTTCTGTCAAAATATCCGACGCCAAATAAATTCCTCCGTAAGCAATATTTCCCATTGTGATGCCATCAAAACCAAACAAGGTCATCATTTTTCCAACTTGAATATTAGCTAGAACGATTGACAATGGCACAACTGATAGAAGTCCTCCTTTTCCCCAAAATCTGTAAGCCAGTGCAACTGCTGAAAAATTCAATATTAAATATCCTAGCCACAATAATTCATTTACCCCAAATTGCAGGTGATTTAAGAAATTAAGCATTCATTTCCTCCTTAAAAATTTTTACAAATAAAAAAATTGATAAAACAAAATCGGCATTTGTGATTTTGGCAGATTCTGAAAATTTGAAGGATGAGTTTTTAAAACTTGGTGCAGATGTGGTAATCTTGGGAGGACAAAGTAAAAATCCAAGTGTTCAGGAAATATTAAATGCAATTGATAAAGCTGAAAAAGAAAATGTTTATGTCTTGCCAAACAACAAAAATGTTATTACAACAGCTAAAATGGCCGCTGAAAAATCTCAAAAAACAGTAATGGTTCTGGATACTAAAACAATGCTTGATGGATATTATTTCTTAAAACACAAAGAAAGTGATATTGATGAAGTAAAAGAAGCCGCTGCAAGAAACTATTCTGTGGAAATTACTAAAGCTGTAAGAGATACAAAAGTAGACGAACTGACAATAGCAAAAAATGACTTTATAGGGCTTGTGAATGGAAAAATAAAATATGCAAAAAAATCGTTAAAAGATATTACAGATGCTATATTAGCTGATTTAGTAACTAAAAATACAATAACAGCCATTAT
>NZ_CALHQO010000090.1:0-1317 GCF_938036635.1 uncultured Leptotrichia sp. | reverse complement strand
GGGTATGGTTTGAAGGAATATGATGGACATAAAATTTATACTACTTCAGGTGTTGGTGGCGGAGCATTTGAAATGTTCATAAGATTTTTTGCACAGCCTGAAATTGTGGTGCTAAAATTAAAAAAAATAAATTAAGAAAGTTTATACACAAGGAGGAAATTTTTGATGGATATTATGTTGGAGGATTTAAATAAAGAGTATAATCTTAGGTATGTAAAGGAGAAATTGGGCGGAGTTGGTAGCGTTGAAGCGCTTGAAGGCTTTATGGACGGATTCTATGTAAGTATTCAGGAATTTAGTAAAAAGTACAGAATAAAGATAAACGTTGATAAGGAAATCGATCAGGAAAGACTGACAAAACTATTTAATAGGTTAAAAACAGATGTCTATGATTTTAAGGAGGCAAAATTTGAAAAAAGTTACATTGAGTTAACAGTAAAAAATTCTGAAAGAGATATAAAACAAGCAATTGAAACAGCAATAAATTTTTTGACAAAGGAAGAAAGCAAGAGTAAGTGTGCTTTTTGCGGAAAGAATGAAAGTAAAATATCATATACGACATTATTAAAATCTGATTATAGTGAAGGATTCCATTTATGTGAAAACTGTGTTAAGAAAATCGAAAATGAATGGGAAAAAGAAAAAGAGGAAAAACAGAAAGTACAAATGAATTTTGTTAAAGGATTTTTAGGATCTCTGATAGGAGCCTTGATTATGGGAATATCGTGGATAATAGTTGGAATGTTTGGAAAATTGGCGATTTTTACAATAATTCTAATTTCAGCTGGCGCTGTGGGAGGATTTACAGTACTAGGTAAAAAAATTAATCAGCTTGGAATAGCTGCAATATGCGTTTCAACTGTAATAGGTATCTGGTTTTCACATTTGATGCTTTTTTCAATAAAATCTAAAATGGGAATATTTGAAGTTCTTTCAGACAGAATTTTAGTTAACAGGTTATTAATAACGGGAGATATGATAGCAGCTGTTGTACTTGGTATTGGAATGTCAATATTTGGTGCAAGGATGTCTTCAAAGGAACTTGAAGGAGTATACGAAATAAAAAGATTTTAGAAACTGTAAAAAATACGGCTGATGGTAAGGTTCAATTCAAAGAGCTTAAATATACTAAAGCAGGAACCTATCATTATACCATTAGTGAAAAAGCTGGTGATGTTCCAGGAGTTGAATATGAACCGAATCTTATCTCGGCAACTGTAACTGTCGAAGATAAGGGAGGAAAGCTTGAAGTTACAAAGATCACTTATTCGAAAGCTGGTGAGGAGACTAAAAACCCAACTTTTGAGAATCGCTATA
>NZ_CALHQO010000089.1:0-1503 GCF_938036635.1 uncultured Leptotrichia sp. | reverse complement strand
ATTGAAAGTAATAGATCCAGGGTAAAACCATTTTGTTGAAACCAACGAAAAGCATGTTGCTGATATCGGCAAAATGGTATCGAGAACGTTTGGACGGTGTAAGGAAAACGATAGAAATTAGGAGGATTTGAAATGAAAAAATTATTATTAGCAGGACTTTTGGTAATAACTATAAGTTGTAGTACATATTACGAGAAATTTCAGCAAGAATGCAAGCAATATAAAGTTATTAAAAAGTTAAAATCTAAAACAAGTAAAAAGATATATCTGAAATTTGAGAATGGGAGTATATATGAGGTATCACCGATAATGAAGTATGAGGATATAGAAGAGGAACGTAAGTTAAAAAAATGTGATTTTTAGAAAATAAATTTAGAAATTAGGACAACGACAGTTGAATATTTTTGGTTTCAAGGTATAATAAAATGTAATAATATTACATTAAGGAGATCAACTATGAATAATAATAGGAAAAAAATAAAAATAAAATTTTGGAATGAAACAAAAGATAACTATATAGAAACAAATATTGTTCTAGATGAATATTATGAAAAATGGATAAAGGAACTTTTCAACTTTATTTTGAAGATTAAATCAGAACGTAAAAAGTATTGTATACAATCATTATTTTGTTTAGAATATAGTTTTTTTGAACAAGCAGAAGCAACAACTGCTCAATTTTTATATTTTTTAACCAAAGATGAGATAAGTCAAATGACAGGAAATAACACATTAGAACTTTTATGTGATTATGCTTCAAATAGCGATGAAAATTTGAGAAAAAAATTACTTGAATATTTGACAAAACTTTGTAGATATAAATTTAATGATATTTTTGTAGCTCATTTTTTTGATTTTTTTATAGGAATTTGGTCAAATTTTGAAGCTGCAGTTACAAGTATTTGTTTTTTGTTTGAAGAACAATTTCAAGAAAAAATTAATAACAGTAATTTTAAAAAAATGTGTAAATTTTTAAATAAACATTTTGAAAATAAAGAAATTATTGATGAGTTCAAAAAAAAGAAAATTGAATTTCAAAATTCTTTTCCTAAGTATCTATCTTTTTCTGATAAAATAAATTTATTATTCAAAGATGTACTTTCTAAATCATCTTATTCAAGAGAGATAAAAAAAGATAAGGAAATTATAGAATTTTGTATAAAATCAAGAAATACTATACATAACAATGGAATAAATCATACAGATTCATCCGAACTAGAAATCAATGGAGAAAAAATTATTTTAAACAAAAATGAACCTGCATATTATAAATCTTTTTTTTCTATGATTACTTTGGTTAATGAAATTTTTGATATTTATTTAGAAATTTTAAATTCTTTTCAGGATAAACAAAATAATAGATTAAATCAATCAAAAGAAAAATAAGTTAAGATTTTTATTGAAAATAATAATAGAAAATGATACAATAAGAGAGGTAATAAAATGTTACAAAAAGAGCAACTAGAAGAAATTGAGAAAGATAAAAATTTGTTATTTTTTATA
>NZ_CALHQO010000088.1:0-9904 GCF_938036635.1 uncultured Leptotrichia sp. | reverse complement strand
GATAGAATAACTATTAATTAAAATAAATTAAAATCAAAATGAAAAATTATAATTTTAGTTTAGAATTTGAGTTATTGAATATTTTGGAAGGAAGGAATAAACAAAAATATGAGTTTTATTGAAGTGAAAGACTTGAAAGTTCATTATCCAATTCGTGGGGGCTTTTTCAATAAGGTAATTGACCATGTGTATGCTGTGGATGGTGTCAGTTTGACTATTGAAGAAGGGAAGACTTATGGACTTGTGGGGGAGTCGGGGTCTGGAAAGTCTACGATTGGGAAAGCGATAATTGGACTTGAGAAGATAAAAAGTGGAAAGATAATTTACGAAGGTAAGGAAATTGATAGGAAGTTTCGGAATAGAAGAAGTGAATATAATAGAAATGTGCAGATGATTTTTCAAGATTCATTATCTAGTTTAAATCCTAAGAAGAGAGTGCTTGACTTGATTTCTGAACCTTTGAGAAATTTTGAAGATTTGACTTCAGATGAAGAAAAGAGTAAAGTATCGGAATTGCTGGAAATTGTAGGGATTAATAGAGAAGATATTTATAAATATCCACATGAATTTTCTGGTGGACAGAGACAGAGGCTGGGAATTGCACGGGCTGTTGCGACAAAGCCTAAGTTAATTATAGCAGATGAGCCTGTGTCGGCACTTGATTTATCGGTTCAGGCACAAGTTTTGAATTATATGAAGGACATTCAGGAGCAGTTTGGGCTAAGTTATCTTTTTATTTCCCACGATTTGGGAGTTGTAAAGCATATGTGCGATTATATGTTTATAATGTATCGTGGAAGATTTGTGGAAACTGGGACAAAAAATGATATTTATAAAAATCCTGAACATTTTTACACAAAACGTCTAATTGCTGCAATTCCGGAAGTACATCCTGAAAAAAGGCTGGAAAATAAGAAAAGACGATTAGAAATTGAAAAGGAATATTTGAAAAATGAAAAAAAATATTATGATGAAAATGGGCGTGTCTTTGATTTAAAAAAATTAACAGATACCCATTTTGTTGCTATTAAAGATGAAATAATGCAAAATAACGGAAAAGGGGGAAAATAATCAATGTGGAAAACAGTTTTACGAAGAATTTTGGTTATGATACCGCAACTATTTATACTTAGCCTATTAATCTTCATTTTGGCAAAACTTATGCCGGGAGATCCGTTTACTGGGCTGATTACACCACAGACCGATCCTGCGGCACTTGAAGAATTGCGAAGAAAGGCAGGATTGCTGGATCCTTGGCATATTCAGTATGTAAGATGGCTAAAAAATGCCGTTTCTGGAAATTTGGGAATGAGCTACACTTATAATGTTCCTGTAAAGACACTTATTGGGGAACGGGCAGTAAACACGTTTATTTTGTCGCTGCTTAGCCTTATTTTGACATATTGTATTGCAATACCGCTTGGGATGCTTGCTGGACGTTATCAGAACTCATTTCTTGATAAATTTGTCACATTTTATAATTATGTGAGCTATGCGATTCCGACTTTTGTGCTTTCGCTTATAATGATTTGGTTTTTTGGATATACGCTTGGATGGTTTCCGACAACTGGATCGGTGACGGCTGGGCTTAGTACTGATACTTTGGGACATATTTTAGACAGGATTTATCACATTATATTGCCTGCAATTACGTATGCATTGCTGGGAACAACTTGGATTGTGCAGTATTTGAGAAATGAAGTAATTGATGCTAAGAATCTGGATTATGTAAAAACGGCAAAAAGTAAGGGGGTACCTGAAAATAAAGTTTATTCAAGACATATTTTTAGAAATTCAATTTTACCAATTGCAGCGTTTTTTGGATATTCGATAACAGGACTTCTGGGAGGTTCGATTTTTATTGAAAAAATATTCAGTTATCCTGGAATGGGAGGACTATTTGTAAATTCAATTATAACACGGGATTACAGCGTTGTTACAGCATTAATACTGCTGTTTGGATTTTTAACATTGCTTGGAAGTTTACTTTCAGATATTATTCTTAGCATTGTTGATCCTAGAATTAGAATAGAGTAGGTGGTGAAAAAATGTCTAATAATGAAATTTTAAAGAAAAATAATGAAAAAGCAGAAAATTTTGATGAAATTAAGAAAAGTAACAAGCCGACTGGAATTGGTGTTATTGTGAGGGAGATTTTGAAAGATAGATTGGCACTTGCTTCGCTTATTATTCTTGTAATTCTTTTTGGAATAATTTTTATTGGATCGTTTTTTGCAAATCAAGAGGAAATTATGAAAATAAGCCTGCTGGATAAATATGCCATTCCTATGAAAGAGGGATTTTGGCTAGGTTCTGATTCTGGTGGACGTTCAATATTGGGGCAGTTGATACTGGGTGCTAGAAACTCGATTATTATTGGCTTTACAATAACAATTCTGACATCAGGAATTGGGATATTTTTTGGTTTGATTGCAGGATATTATGGAAAATGGGTGGATAATGTAATTATGAGAATTATTGACTTTATTACAATTTTGCCTACGCTTATGATAATTATTGTGTTTGTTACTATTGTTCCAAAGTATACGATAGCAACTTTTGTGCTGATAATGAGTGCGTTTTACTGGGTTGGAGCAGCAAGACTGATTAGAAGTAAGGCACTTGCAGAAAGCCGGAAAGATTATATTTTGGCTTCAAAGACTATGGGAACAAAGGATTTTACGATAATTTTCAGGGAAATACTGCCTAACTTGAGTTCAATTATAATTGTGGAATTGACATTAGGATTTGCTGGAAATATTGGAATTGAAACAGGGCTTAGTTTTCTTGGCTTTGGATTACCGCTTTCTACACCGAGCCTTGGGACTTTGGTTGGTTATGCAGCAGATCCGGAAGTATTGTCTACAAAATTATGGATTTGGCTTCCAGCATCAATATTGATTTTAATTATGATGCTATGTATTAATTATGTTGGACAGGCTTTAAACAGGGCAGCTGACGCAAAACAGAGAAGAGGATAAAACTAAAAAAGGAGAACAGTATGAAAAAATGGAAATTAATAATCATGTTTCTTGTATTGATATTTATAGTTTCGTGTAATCCTGGTAAAAAGAGAAGTGAAATGCCAGGTGCAAAACTAAATTTATCACTATTTCCAGAAAAAACATCAAACAATGAGCCTGCAGTGCAAGGCGGAACTTTGCAAGTGGCGATAGTAAAGGATAATCCATTGGTTGGAGTCTTTAATGAGACATTCTATTTAGATGGTTATGATGGTGAGATTATTTCAATGTTCTTAAGCTCGGGTATATTTGAAGTGGATGAAAATTTTGAAATAACAGACAAAGGACCAGCAACTCTTACAGTTGATGCAAAAAATAAAAAAGCAACAATAAAAATAAAAGATGGAATAAAATGGTCCGATGGACAGCCTCTGACTGCTGATGATATTATTTTACCTTATGAAATTGTAGGGCATAAAGATTACACAGGAGTTCGATATACTGAAGAAAGTCAAAAGATTGTTGGAATGAAGGAATATCACGATGGAAAAGCCCCAAATATTTTAGGTATAAAAAAAATAGATAATAAAACGGTGGAAATTTCATTTTTACAACTGGGACAAAGTATTTATACAGTTGCAAACGGACTAGTTGGAAATGCACTACCGAAGCACTATTTAAAAGGGATTCCAATAAAAGAATTGATTTCATCGGATAAAATTAGAATGAAACCAGTAACATTGGGACCATATAATTTAACAAAAGTTTCACGTGGAGAAAGTCTAGAATTTACAGCAAATCCTTATTATTACAAAGGAAAGCCAAAAATTGAAAAGGCAATAGTGCAAGTAGTAAATTCACAATCTATAGTGGCGGCATTAAAAGCTGGGAAATATGATTTTGTAATGAGCATGCCTGACTCTCTTTACAATAACTACAAGGATTTTAAAAATATAGAAACATTAGGACAACAGGATTTGTATTATTCGTATTTGGCCTTTAAACTGGGGCATTATGACAAAGCAAAAGGAGAAAATGTGACAGATTCAAATGCCAAGATGTCGGATTTAAGATTACGTCAAGCTCTTGTGTATGCGATAAATGTTGAAGAAATAGCACAGGCATTTTATTTTGGGTTAAGGCAGGAAGCGACTTCAGCAATTCCTCCTGTTTTCAAGAAATATTTTCCAAAGGACTTGAAAGGTTATCCGTATAATCCTGAAAAAGCAAAACAGTTATTGGATGAAGCGGGATACAAGGATGTAAATGGCGATGGAATCCGTGAAGATAAAAATGGAAAACCTTTTGAAATAAAGATGGCATTTATGGCTGGTGGGGATGTGGCAGAGCCGCTTGCCCAAAACTACATTCAAAGCTGGGAAAAAATAGGGATAAAAGCAGTTCTTACATCAGGAAGATTGCTAGCTTTCCAGAATTTTTACGAAAAAGTGCAGGGAGATTCTAAAGATATAGATGTGTTCTTTGGAGCTTGGGGAGTTGGAACAAGTCTAGATCCAACTGGATCAGCAGGAAGAAAATCCCAGCTTAACTTTTCTCGTTTTGTATCGGAGGAAAATGACAGATTAATAGATGAAATTTTAGGAGAAAAATCATTAACAGTTCCAAATTATAAAGTAGAAGCATATAAAAACTGGCAAAAATACTACATTGGACAAGCAGCAGAAGTTCCGTTAATGTACAGATATAAACTTTATCCAGTAAATAAAAGGCTAAAAAATGTTTACATTGGATATGATTCATCAAAAAAAGATGAAGGTATTCATAAGTGGGAATTGACAGCAGTTGCTCCAATGAGATAGATTTTTGAATTTTATAATAAAATTATTAGAAACCTCATAATTATGGTTTTAGTTCTTGACTTACATAATAATTAAGAGTAAACTTAAAGCAACAAACAATAAAATTGTTTAAAATTTATCAAAAAGTGAGGTAGTAATTTATGAGTAGAGATTTTAACAGTATGGATGATCTTTTTAATCAGTTAATGGGAGGAATGAGAGGTTTTAATTCTGAAAATCGCCGTTATCTGATAAACGGAAGAGAAGTTACACCTGAAGAATTTGAACAATATCGTGCAACGGGACAATTGCCAATAAATAATGAAATGCAGACTCAAGCATCTCAAGGGCAAAATGTTAAACAAGATGGAATTCTTGCAAAACTTGGACGTAATCTTACACAGGAAGCTCGTGATGGAAAACTAGATCCAGTTATAGGACGTAACAAGGAAATTCAGGAAACCTCGGAAATTCTTTCACGTCGTACAAAAAATAATCCAGTTCTTGTAGGTGATGCAGGTGTTGGGAAAACAGCTGTTGTAGAAGGACTAGCTCAAGCCATTGTAAATGGGGATGTTCCTGCCGCTATAAAAAATAAGGAAATTATTTCAATTGATATTTCGGGACTTGAAGCAGGTACACAGTATCGTGGAAGTTTTGAGGAAAATATTCAGAATCTTTTGAAGGAAGTAAAGGAACTTGGAAATGTTATACTCTTCTTTGATGAAATTCATCAGATTTTAGGCGCAGGAAATACTGGAGATGGTGGTTCTAAAGGGCTTGCCGACATTTTAAAACCTGCTCTTTCACGTGGGGAACTGACAGTTATTGGAGCAACTACTCAAGATGAATACCGTAATACAATATTAAAAAATGCCGCACTTGCACGTCGTTTCAATGAAGTGAAAGTAAATGCTCCATCAGCGGAAGATACATATAAAATACTTCAAGGAATTCGTAATTTATATGAAAAACATCACAATGTAATTTTGCCTGATAATGTTTTAAAAGCAGCAGTTGATTTCTCAATACAATATATTCCACAACGTAGCTTGCCAGATAAAGCAATTGATTTAATTGATGTGACGGCAGCACATTTGGCCGCTCAACATCCTGTAACTGATGTTCATGCAGTAGAACATCAAATTGAAGAACAGAAAGCAAAACAAGCTGAGGCAGTAAAATCTGAAGATTATGAAGCTGCACTTAATGCAAAAAATCGTATTGAGGAATTAGAAAATAAAATAAAAAATCATACTGAAGATATGAAAGTTACAGCAACAATAAATGATGTGGCTGAATCTGTAGAAAGAATGACAGGAATTCCTGTCTCTCAAATGGGGGCAAGTGATATTGAACGTCTAAAAGGAATGAATGAACGTCTAAAAGCAAAAGTTATCGGTCAGGATAAAGCAGTTGAAGCAGTTGCACGTGCAATTCGTCGTAACCGTGCAGGATTTGATGAAGGTAACCGTCCAATTGGAAGTTTTCTTTTTGTAGGTCCTACAGGTGTTGGGAAAACTGAACTTGCAAAACAACTAGCACTCGATATGTTTGGAACTAAGGATGCTATTATTAGATTAGATATGTCAGAATATTCTGATAGAACTGCAGTTTCAAAACTTATTGGAACAACAGCTGGATATGTTGGATATGATGACAATAATAATACTTTGACTGAAAGAGTACGTCGTAATCCTTATTCAATTATTCTTTTGGATGAAATTGAAAAAGCTGACCCGCAAGTTATAACGCTTCTTTTACAAGTATTAGATGATGGACGTTTAACTGATGGACAGGGAAATACTGTAAACTTTAAAAATACTGTAATTATAGCTACTTCAAATGCTGGATTTGGATATGAGAAAGGACTTACTGAAAATGCAGACAAACAGGAAATTATAGAAAGATTGAAACCATACTTCCGTCCAGAATTTTTAAATCGGTTCAATGCTGTGATTGAATTTTCGCATCTTAATAAAAAAGACTTATCACAAATTGTTGATTTAATGCTTATTGAAGTAAATAAAACTCTTTCTAAAAAAGAAATTGACTTAGCTGTATCTGATGCAGCAAAAGAATTTTTGACAGAAGAAGGATATGATGAAGTTATGGGAGTACGTCCGCTACGTCGTGTAATTGAACAGCAAATACGTGATAATGTGACTGATTTCCATCTTGAAAACCTTGATGCAAAACATCTTGTTGCTGATTTGGAAGATGGTATTTTGGTTATTAAGGAAAAATCAGAAACAGATAAGAAAAATGAAGAAAAAAAAGTGTCTAAAAATAAAAAATCTTCAAAAAAAGATACTGAATAGTTGATAATTTAAAGTTTAATACGTAAGAAATAAAGACTCTAACTAAAATTACTTGGTTAGAGTTTTTTTGCAAGGAAAGCAAATTTATCTTTTTTTACTTAACGTATTGTTTATATAAGAAAGTTTTATTTTATAAGAGTAAGTCAAAAAAGGCGATTTAACTGAACAATATTAAGAATAAAGTTTAGAATATTCATTATACAAAATTAAGATAACGGCTAAATGATATTAATTTTAGCAAAAAGTATTGAAATAATGCTGAAAAAGTGGTAAAGTGAAGTGAAAATAAAATATTTAGGAGGAAATATGGAAATTGACAAAGCTGAATTAAAGGATAGTATTCTTAGGGAACTGAGAAGGCAATATGGAAAAACTCTTGAAGAAGCTCATGAATTTGAGTTATATAATGCAATTTCAAAAGTAGCTTTGGATTATGCAATGGAAAAATGGTACAATACTAAAAAAACTTATGCTAAAAAACAGGTAAAGCAAACGTACTACTTTTCAGCAGAATTCCTAATGGGAAGATTTATGGGAAATAATCTGATTAATTTGCAAATTAATGATGTTATAAAAGAAACATTGAATGAATTAGGTGTAGATATTAACAAAATTGAAGACCGTGAGATGGATGCAGGACTTGGAAATGGAGGGCTTGGAAGACTTGCTGCATGTTTTCTTGATTCACTTGCTACATTGGCATTGCCAGGACATGGATATGGACTTAGATACAAATACGGAATGTTTGAGCAAAAAATCGAAAATGGGTTCCAAATGGAATATCCAGATGACTGGACAAAATACGGAGATCCTTGGTCAATAAAAAGAATGGACAGAGTATTTGAAGTAAAATTTGGCGGACAAATTGAAGTTCATCGTGATGAATTTGGGAAAGAATACTTTAAACGAGTAAATACGGAAACGGTTCACGCCGTACCTTATGATGTGCCAGTTATTGGTTATGGAAACGATACTGTAAATACATTGAGATTATGGGAAGCAAGATCACCTGAAGGATTTGACTTAAAATTATTCAATGATCAAACTTATTTACAGGCTTCTGCAAAAGCAGTTCAGGCAGAAGATATTTCAAGAGTACTGTATCCAAATGATACTGAAAAAGATGGAAAACAATTAAGATTAAAACAGCAGTTCTTCTTTACATCAGCTTCATTGCAGGATATTATCAGAAGATACAAATCAGTTTTTGGAAATGATTTTTCAAAATTTGCAGAAAAAGTGGCAATTCAGCTAAATGATACACATCCAGTTGTTGCAATTCCTGAATTAATGAGAATTTTCTTGGATAAGGAAAAATTAGGATGGGATGAATCTTGGAACATTTGTAAAAATGTATTTGCATACACAAACCATACAATTTTATCAGAAGCATTGGAAAAATGGGATATTTCACTATTTCAGCCATTACTTCCAAGAATTTATCAAATTATCGAGGAAATCAATAGAAGATTTGTCGCAGAATTACAGCAAAAATATCCAGGAGACTGGGAAAGAATCAACAAAATGTCAATCATTGGAGATGGACAAGTTAGAATGGCATGGCTTGCAATTGTAGGATCGCACAAAGTAAACGGAGTTGCGGCATTGCATACGGAAATTCTTAAAAATAGCGAGCTAAGAGAATGGAATGAATTATATCCTGAAAAATTCCTAAACAAAACAAATGGAATTACTCAAAGAAGATGGCTATTAAAAGCAAATCCAGAATTAGCTGCATTAATTACAGAATTAATTGGAGATAAGTGGATTACAGACTTGTATGAACTTAAAAAATTGGAGCAATACTTGGATGATGACAATGTTTTAAGAAGAATTGCTGAAATTAAGCTGCACAATAAGGAAAAATTGGCTAAATATATAAAAGATACTACAGGAATCGAAGTAAATCCTCATTCTATCTTTGATATTCAAGTTAAGAGATTGCACGAGTACAAAAGACAGCTTTTAAATGTACTTCATATTATGAACTTATACAACAGATTAAAAGAAAATCCATATCTAGACATTGAGCCAAGAACATTTATCTTTGGAGCAAAATCAGCTGCTGGATATAGACGTGCAAAAGGAATTATCAAATTAATCAATGCCGTTGCAGAAAAAGTAAATAACGACAGCGACATTAACGGAAAAATCAAAGTTGTATTTCTTGAAAACTACAGAGTTTCACTTGCAGAAAAAATATTCCCTTCAGCAGATGTATCAGAACAAATTTCTACAGCAAGTAAAGAAGCATCTGGAACTGGTAATATGAAATTTATGCTAAACGGTGCATTAACTATTGGAACAATGGACGGAGCAAATGTTGAAATTGTTGAAGAAGTTGGACTTGACAATGCATTTATCTTTGGACTTTCTGCACAGGAAGTGGAAAATTATCAGGCACATGGAGGATATAATCCATTTGATGAATATAACAGCGTAGAAGGACTTAAAAAAGTTATAGATCAGTTAGGTGACGGAACTTATGACGATAATCATACAGGAATCTTCAGAGAACTACAAAATTCATTATTATACGGAGTAGACGGTTCTCGTCCAGATGTGTATTTCCTATTAAAAGATTTCGCATCATACAGAGAAGCTCAAGATAGACTTCAAAATGCCTTCAAAGATAAAAGAGAATGGACTAGAAAAGCACTTAAAAATATTGCAAATGCTGGTAAGTTCAGTTCAGACAGAACAATTGACGAATATGCAAAAGAAATTTGGAATATTGAGCCAGTTGAAGTTCATGACTATATAGAAGATTAATTTTATAGTAAAACGAGTTTAAAATAGAACTCAAAAATTATGACTATTT
>NZ_CALHQO010000087.1:0-4678 GCF_938036635.1 uncultured Leptotrichia sp. | reverse complement strand
AATTTAAAAATCTTTTATTTTTGTACTTAAGGATTAAACTGTAAAATGATTGTTAAATAAAATTAATAAAAGGAAATAATTGAGGTGGTAAAAATGAGTAAAGATGTAAATGTTGAAAATATGTATGAAGGGAAAAATATTGGAATCATACTGAATAAAACAAAGTTAGAGAATTTTGTGATTCAGGAATTTGTGTTGGATGAAAATATTAATGAACATCAGAAACTGGAAATTCAATTGGAAATGGATGATGAGCAGAGAAAAAATTTGGAAAGAATTATTGAAAAGGAAGATGTTGGGATTGAAATTGAGCTTGCTAATGTAGATAAGGATGTCAAAAGAAGAGTTTTTAGTGGGATTGTTGATTATTTTGAGATTTTGGATTATGGGAGTTACGGGTGCAGAATTTTGATGAGAGCGTTTTCTAAAAGTGTGCTTTTTGACAGGAAAAATGAGAAGAAGTATCGGGTTTTTCAGGATAGGAATTTAATGTTTTCAGATATAATTGATGAGATTAATAAGGATTATGCTGATAAAAAGTTGGAAATAAAATATTCTGATATTGCGAAAAAGCAGATAGGCAGTTTGATTGTTCAGTTTGATGAAACAGACTGGGAATTTTTGGTAAGACTTGCAAGTCAATTAAAAACTGGGATGTTTGTAATTGAACAGGGGATAATATTGTTTGGAATGGTGGAAATGGGAGAAATTAAGAAGGAAAATAAATATTTTTCAGATTATTCGCTGGTAAGAGATTATAAAAATCTATATTATAAAGTGCAGTCAAATAAAGTAATAAATTTGGGAGATACTGTTTCTATTTCTGAAAATGCTGTAGAAAATGAAGAAAATGATAAAGATTCTAGTGGGAATAAAGGCAATTTTTCTGTATTAAAAACTAGGATATTTTTGAAGGATTTTATTTTAAAAAGTGAATTTTTAGCAACGGATATGAAGAGTTATCACATATTCAAGAAATATAATGAAAAAATAAAAGGGTGCAGAATTGAAGCAAATGTTGAGCGGGTGTTTGAAGATGGTGGAATTGCGAAAATGGAAGTCAGATTTGCAGAGGGGCTGAAAAAAATTGTTCAGGAAAGAAGCAATGAGGAAAGTAATGACAAAGCGTACGATGATTATGGAATAAAAAGATTTCCATTAAGTTATCAGACTTTTTATTCGCAGACAAATACTGGATTTTTCTGTACTCCTGAAGTAAATGATACTGTGGAAGTTTATTTTCCAAATGAAGACGAGCGATTTGCAAAAGTGTCATGGGCAATAAACAATAAAGGAAATGGAAGGTTTAGCGATTATACCAAAAGAAATTTTCAGGTTAATCAGAGTGATTTTAATTTTAGCTTGAATTTGAACACTTTTGAAGTGAAAATGGCTGAGAAATATAGTGTAGAATCACCAAATATAGTTGAAAATGCAGATAATTTTGTAAATAAGGCTAATCAAAATATGATAGTGGCTTCTAATAATTATTTGGGGATAGAGTCGATTGGGGATGCTGATTTTTATGGCTCTAAGATAAATATTATTGGGAAAGAGAAGGAAATAACGATGGAATCATTAAGTTCAGATGTTAGAATTAAAGGGAAAAAAGTTCACAGTAATTAATAGCAGTTAATAAAAAAATACAGGAGAATAATAAGATTAGTTAAAGCTTACTGTTCTTCCTGTATTGAAAAGATTTTAGTATAATTTATTTTTTTCTTTTGTTTCTTATAAATTGTATAAAAGTTATAATTTCCTGTTTTTCTGTATCTGTGTAATTTTGGGAGTTTAAAACATATTCATCTAAATCATCATCTGGAATTAAATCAGTTTGCCGATTTAAGAAATAACTTGTGATTGCTCCCGTAATCATTCCAAAAGTTCCCATTCCAACCAGTATCAGAAAAATAGCAATTATTCTTCCAATAAATGTATGCGGATAGACATCTCCATAACCAACAGTAGTTGCAGTTATAAAAGCCCACCATAGGCTATTAAAATAAGAGAGTTTTTCGACATAGGAAACTATTAGGGCAGATACTATGATTCCAAGTACAGCAAATATTAACAAATAAATAAGTCCATTTGCTCTCAAGATTTTTTTTATTTTTTTGTAGAATTTTTTTACAGACAAATAAGCTTTTGTCAGTTTTAAATGCTTAAAAACTCTTGCTAAACGTCTAATCTTAAAAATTCTGAATAGCCTAAAAATAGAATAATACGGAATAATTGAGATTAAATCAGGAATATTGCTTTCAATAAAATCTAATTTATTGTCTGAATTTGTAAAACGTATAAAATAATCCACTGCAAAAATTAAATAAATTGATACATCAATAAATTCCAGGATTGGATTATTAAAAATGCTAATATCGCCGTGTAAATCTAAAAGTGTAGTGACAAAGCTGTATAATGCCAAGAAAATAAAAATAACCTGATAACTTATACGAAATCTTTTGTTTTTATGTAATTTTTCAATTTTCTTTTTCATAAAAACTCCTGTTTTATTTAATAACTTTTCTATATGTTACTAATAACGGATTCCAAACACTTGCATTTGTTGGAGAATATGCAAAGTCAATTTCTATGAATTTTTCAATAGGTGTTTCAAGAGCAATAACAATAGCCATTTGATCTACAAATTGTGCTACTGCTTCTTTTCCTACCATTGCTCCACCAAGAACAATTTTTCTGTCTTTATCGTAAATAATTTCGGCACTTGCAGGAACAGAGTCTTCAAAGCCAGAATTTTTATACATTGCTTTCATTGAAACTACATCGGCATTGTATCCTAATTGCAGAGCTTCTTTTAGAGAAAGTCCAGTTTGTGCTAGTTTTACATCATAAAATGAAGTTGCAAAAGAACGGATTAACCCTTTCCAGCTCACATCTTTTCCAGATAAGTGTTTTGCAAGGAACATTCCATGCTTGTTTGCTACATCTCCAAATGGAGCATATAAATTTCTATCAGTTTTGTAATATTTGTTAAAAACGCAATCTCCAATGGCATATACATCTTTAATATTTGTCTCAAATTTATCATTTACAACAATTTTCCCAGAATCAGTTTTTAATTCTTTCGGCAAGAAATCAATGTTTGGAGTAATTCCAATACTAAATAGTGCAATATCAAAGTCTACAGTTTCCCCATTATCCAATTTTACTGATTTTGCTATATTATTTTCAGAAATTATTTCTGAAACGCCAGAGTTTAATTTTAATTCAACATCATTATTTTCTATTTCTTTATAAATTCTTTTTTTCAAGTTTTCAGAAACATTTGGAAAAATTTGATCAGCCTTTTCAATAAGTGTAACGTTTAATCCATTTTTTCTGAATGATTCAGCCATTTCAAGCCCAATGAAACCAGCTCCTACGACAACTGCATTTTTTAATTTTGATTTATTTTCGTTAAGATAATCTTTTATTTTAAAGGCATGTTCTGCGTGAGATAGAGTAAATACATTTTCCAGATCCTTTGAATATCCAGCAATATTTGGCACAAATGATTTTGCTCCAACGGCAATTACCAATTTGTCGTAAAAGATTATTCCATTAATTTCATTTCCTTTTACTGTTATAGTTTTATTTTGAAAATTTATTTCTGTAACTTCATGATGAATTTTTACTTCAATTCCACGATTTATAAAATCTTCCGGTGTTCCGTGAAGAACATCACTTTTTTTCAATTCATCAGCGATAAAATAGGGTGTTGGACATCCAGCCCAAGCCACATAAGAGGATTTTTCAAATAAAATAACCTCATCTTCAGGATTTGCTTTTTTATATTGAGTCGAAAACATCATTCCAGCTGCTCCGCCTCCGATTACAACTATTTTCATAATATTTTTTGTATGATAATTTAAGAATCATACACTCCTTTCATTTTATTATTTTTATTTTTGATTCATTTTGTTAAACAAATATCTAAGTCTGCTTGCTACCATGTTTATACCGACTTTGTTGTCTTTTCCACGTGGAATTATAACATCAGCATATCTTTTGGAAGGTTCAACAAACTCCAAGTGCATAGGCTTTACAGTATCAATATATTGATTTTTTATACTTTCAAAACTTCTTGCCCGCTCGTTTAAATCCCTTTCAATTCTTCTAAGCAGCCTTTCATCATCATCAGTGTCAACAAAAATTTTTGTATCAAAAAGACTTCTGATTTTTTCCATTGCAAGTACTAAAATACCTTCAACAATGATTATATTTGCAGGTTCAATATGCTGAGTTTCATTAACTCTGTTGTGAACCTGAAAATCATAAATAGGCTTTTCGATAGATTTTCCATCTTTTAATGCCAGTATATGCTTTTCCAGCAAGTTAAAATCAATTGCATCAGGATGATCATAATTTAACTTAGCCCTTTCTTCATAAGTTAGATGATCATTTCTCTTATAATAAGAATCCTGTTCCAGCAAAATCGAATGAATTCCCGTTCTTTCTAAATTTTTGATAATAGCTTGAGTTACACTAGTCTTACCAGAACCAGTACCTCCAGCAATTCCAACAATTATAGTTTGATAGCTCATAAAAATATTTCCTCCTGAATAGATTTTTGTAATTTTTGAATTTTTTAGAAGAATTATATCTTGTTGTATTTTTTAATAATTTTATCATTTTTTTTGAAGTTTTACAATAATGTAAAGGTTTAAAATTTTATATTTTT
>NZ_CALHQO010000086.1:0-3662 GCF_938036635.1 uncultured Leptotrichia sp. | reverse complement strand
TTTTAATATAAGTTTAGAACTAAAAAATAAAATTAAGATAAAAACAAAAGAATTTAGTATAACAAAACTATCTTTTCCTATAAATATAAAAAATTGTTGTAAAAAATTTGAGACAACTCTACCAGACCATTCAAAATACATTTTTTTTAAAGAGATAAATAATTGGATTGGATAAGATATTCTTATATTTGTTCCAAAAATATATGAATACATATATTCATCTGGATGATTAGGATAATTTAGTGTCATAATGAATATAACATAAAAAACGAATATATAAAATAGTCCGATTTTTCTTTTAATTTTCATTTTTTCTCCTTCTAAATTTCTTTCTAACTTTTATTAAAAAATTTCTCATTCCTTCTGGCATTTTGGAAATAATAAACATTTTTAAAAGATTGCGGAATTTTAGTTTACCACCCAATGTTTTTTTCATAAAATCTAATAAAAAATATTGCATTCCATAATGTTGAAATAATTTATTCGAATATAATGTTTTATTTAATGAAGAAAGCATAAACCCTAAATTTGTCATTTCTACTCTTGCAAAGTCTTCATTTAAAACATTTGCTGAATAGAAACCAGCTTCCTGAACAACAAAAGGATAGGCTCTTTCTATTGCGTGTAGCATTGTTCCATCAATTTTGTTTGGTTCTTTAGGAAAATCTTCATATTTCCAAGCCTTTTCTAATAATTTTTTCATTGCTTTAGGCCTAAACCAAAACATTGTTCCATAAGGTGCAACTGGAGTTTTATTTTTATCAACATTTATTTCAATCTTTAAATCTTTTAAAAATTCTACTGTTATATCGAAATTTTCTCCCCATTCTCTTCCCAAATTTCCATAAAATTCTGCATGATTAGGGGCTGGCGGTGACAGTAATCCTAATCTAGGATTTTCAATAAATAAATTTATTATATTATTAACAAAATTTTTATTGCCCAGTATATTTTCAAGACATTTATATTTAAATTCTTCACCTTTTAATTCAGGGTGAAGTTGCTTTGTTTTTTTATCATGAGCAAAACATGCTATATCATATTTTAAAATTTCTTCTCTATTTGGGACTAGAAAAGCGCTCACATCTCTCCCCCTGTTTTCTATTATTTTAATATCTACTTTATTTTTTAGTTCTGAAAATTTATTTTCTATTTTTATTTTTTTATTTTCTTTATCTGTCGTTATAAAAATATCAACATATTCAGGCATGTTTGAAGCATAATTAAAACATTCTTCAATTAAATCTTCAAAATAAATGTGAAAGAATAATCCTATTTTTTTTGAATTATTATCTTTTAACAAGTTATAATTTGATGGAAGATTATAGTTAAGATGTAAAGTATTTTTTATATCATACATGTTTTCAACTCTTAGTATATTATCCCATATAAGATTTACATCATAATTTGTATTCTCTTCAATATATTTGAATAGTTCCAGAGAAGATCTCCCCATACTTCTTGTCAAAAAATCATCATAAGGATTAAAAAAGGATCTTCTTTTAAAAATAGGACATCTTTTTTCCTCTATTATTTTTTTAGGGTAATCTATTATTGGATGATCTGTAAAATCTTTTAAATCATCACTATTTATATAGCTATCTGATTTAAAACCTTTGTCATTAAATTTTTTTGTAAAAATAGATTCATGATAGGAAACACTTTCAAAATACGTATTAATCATTCTCATTTTTTCCCAATGCTGTCTAAATTCATAACTAGTAAGCATTGGCTTTCTTACTGCTATGAAATGTGACTGTATATGCTCTGGAATATATCTATATTTTATTAATCCCCATGGATCAACTGGAAATTTATGAAATTTCGTTATTCCCCAAAAGTCAAGTTCTTTTCTGCTGTCCATTTCATCAAACATTTCTTTAAATGAGTAAACAGGCCCCATAATAGTCATATTTAACATAATTAATTCATCATAATTTTTTAAATTATCCCAGCCGATGTATTCTATTCCTTCTTTATATGCCCAAACATCAAATCCTTTATTTTCTCTCACGATTATCTCATTAGTGTATTTCGAAAACTCTTGTCTTCCCTCTGGAGTCAATTTACCATTACATACAACTATTAATCTATCTAAGTTCTTTTTAAAATCTTCTAAAAAATAATTTACATATCTATCAACCACTCCGTCTTTATCATAGAAAAAATATATTGCAACTCTTTTCATTCATTTATTCTCCCTTGTTCAATATTTCTTTTATCTTCTTATTATTTCCCCATAATGCAGGAGAATCGTATTCTCTGTCAGGAAAAACTCCATACTCTAATTTTATATTTAAATTATTTTCCAACAAAAAACTTTCAACTTTATCTTTCAAACTTATTGCTTTTCCAGAACAACAATTTATAATACCTTTTACTTCAGTTTGTAAAGAAGCCTTTGAAATCATCTCAGCTAATTTAAATACATTAATGAAGTCATATTTATTTGTCCCTGTCGTAAAAGGAAATTTATCTGCACCTTCTTCTTCTTTTTGAAGAATTTTGGCAAAAATTGAATTATTATTTCTGTCATCTCCTTGAATGTAATAAACTCTTAACCATTTTAATTCAATATTTTCAGATTTTTCTAAAATTTTTAGTGACTGTCTCAATGTGTTTTTGGCTATTCCATAAAAAGAAATAGGATTTGTCGGAGTATCTTCATTTATTTCGCCTTCCCAATATCCTATTTCATGCATTGTTCCTATAACATTTATGTTTTTTATTCCAATTTTACTTATTTTTTCCAAAAACTCATAATGTTTTGATATATCTTGTAGATGTGTTATTGAATTATGAATAAACCCATTTCTCCAGGCTAAATGAATACATACATCAATGTCTTTAAATTTTTCTAGATATTCATCTGTATTTTCAAACAAATTAATAATTAATTTTTCTGATCTTTCATCAACTTTATCTAAATTAATATCTGCTGCTAAAACATCATTTCCATTGTCTAATAGCCATTTCACAACATTTTTCCCTATATAGCCGTTAGCTCCTGTTACCAGTACTTTCATCTGTTCCTCCTAAACTTAACTATTTTTGTATTCACTGCATATTTCTTTTGTTAACCCTATTTTTTTTATACTTCCATTTTCAAGCCAAACTACTCTATTACACATTTTTTCTATTTGATCTATTGAGTGTGACACCATAAGTACCGTTACTCCATCTTCCATCATAGATTTTATTTTATTTAAACTTTTTTCTTGAAATTTAAAATCTCCAACTGATAAAATTTCATCTACTATCAAAATATCAGGTTTTACAATAGTAGATATCGCAAATCCTAATCTTGCTACCATTCCAGAAGAAAAACTTTTTAACGGAACATCAATAAATTCGCCAAGCTCTGCAAACTCAACTATTTCGTCAAAACTTTTATCAATAAACTTTTTACTATACCCTAATATATAACCATTAAGATATATGTTTTCTCTAGCTGTCAAATCAAAATCAAAACCTGTTCCTAATTCTATAAGCGGTGATATTTTTCCATCAACTTTTACTATTCCTGTTGTAGGTTCTATTATTTGAGAAATAACTTTTAAAAGAGTACTTTTTCCTGCTCCATTAAATCCTACTAAACCAACAACTTCTCCTTTTTCTATTTTTAGATTTATATCTTTTAATGCCCAAAACTCTTCATAATT
>NZ_CALHQO010000085.1:0-3667 GCF_938036635.1 uncultured Leptotrichia sp. | reverse complement strand
ATTTTCTATTTAAACAACAGAATAATTAGGAATTTCTTTGCAAGAAATCGAGATATTTTACTATAATATAAAACACAATTTATATTTTTTAAACGGTGTTTAGTATGAAATTTCGTTATTTTTCAATTTTTTAGGCATCTAGTCTTACCAAAATCTCTTTGTATACTCTTTCCACACTAATCCTAGGTATTCCCCTATAATAATCCTTCCTATACTTATGCTGTCTTTCAGGAATTTTCACAATATTATTCTCATAAAATTCATTATCCTCAATAACATTGCTTTTTTCAGTCCAAGGAAAAAATCCCAATGAACGTTTTCCAGGTCCAAAAATTCCAATCACAAACGGCTTTTCAAATCCACTTGCAATATGAATTGGAGAACTGTCATTTCCAACGACAATATCAGCCTTTGAAATCAAAGCTCCAAATTCTACAAGATTAATTTCTCCACGAAAATCAATAACATTTTTATCATTTGGGAAATTTAGAGATAATTTTTTTTCGGCTTTTGAGCCAGTTATACCAATAAAATAATTTTTATTTTTTTTCAATCTTTCAATAATCTCACGATATTTTTCTATCGGCCACATTTTTTCTGCTCTTTGACTACCTGGTGCAACTAATATCAGTTTTTGTCCCTCATTTCCAAAGTAGCCGTGATATTCCAGAATTTTATTAATTTTAGTAAAATTTTCTTTTGCAGGATAAATTCTAATTGGAATTTTTTCTCCTTTGTATTCTACTAAATCAAGTAATCTTTCTACTTCATGCTTTTTCATATCGTAATGAACTTTCTTATTTAGCAGGAATGAGCCTGTCGCTACATCAAATCCTACAATATTAGGAATTTTTGCTAATTTTGCAAGCAATATGGATTTTATAAATCTATGTGGAATTACAGCATAGTCATATTTTTTTTGTTTTAAAATCTTTAGAACTCTCAAAAAACCTTTTATCCCTTTATCTTGCCCTTTTTTATCATAAAGAATTATTTCATTTAAATTTGGATTGTTACTTATCACACTTTTATTTGTCGGCAATGTCAAATAATCAATTTCTGATTCAGGATACATGTCCTTTAACCTTTGTATCAAAGGCGTAGACAATACAATATCTCCAATAAATGCTGTATGTATTACCAATATTTTCATTTTTTCTCCTTTTTCAAAACCCCATTAATCCAAAATCTTCTAAAACATCCTATTTTTAAGCTTTTTTATAAATATTTCATTTATCTTTGTATACAGAGTTATTATACCATATTTTAGTATTTTTTTACATAGGTTATAACAGGCATATTGAAATAAAAAATATAATATGTTAGAATTGACAAAAGAAAATAAAAATTAGATAAAGGAAAAAAGAAAATGCAGGAAAGTAAAAATTTAAATATAGATAATGAAAAAAATACCAGTTTTTCTAATGTTAAAGAAAAATATACAAAATTGAGAAATGAAATCGAATATCATAATAATCTTTATTATAACGAGGACAATCCTATTATTTCCGATATGGAATATGACGCTTTAATGCGTGAATTAAAACAGCTTGAGCAGGAATATCCAGAATTGCTGAAAAATGAGGAAAATAGAGAAAGTTCGCCTACTGAAAAGATTGGGGGTACTGCGAGCGAAAAATTTTCAAAGGTACGACATCGGGTGCCTATGCTTAGTTTGTCGAATACTTATAATATTTCTGAAATTGAGGATTTTGACAAAAGAATCAAAAAAATTATTTTATCTGAAAATGTTAAGGAGAATTCAAAGAAACTAGAGTATATTCTGGAACTGAAACTGGATGGGCTTAGTATAAGCCTGATTTATGAAAATGGAGTGCTTGTTCAGGCTGTAACACGGGGAGATGGGCAAGTTGGGGAAGATGTGACTGAAAATATTATGGAAATTAAAACTATTCCTAAAAAATTGAAAAAAAATATTTCACTGGAAGTTCGTGGAGAAATCATTTTGCCAATTTCGAGCTTTAACCGAATAAATCAAGAACGGGAAGATGATGGAGAAGATGTTTTCGCAAATCCTAGAAATGCAGCTTCTGGGACAATAAGACAGCTTGATAAGACAATTGTTGCAGAGCGTGGGCTTGACTGCTATCTCTATTATCTTGTAAACGCTGAAAATTATGGCATAAATACTCATTTGGAAAGTATTGAATATATTGAAAAACTTGGGTTTAAAACAACAAAAATATTTGAGAAATATACTGATTTTAAAGAATTGGAAAAATCCATCGACAAATGGCATAACGACAGGAAAAAACTTGATTATGAAACAGATGGGCTTGTTATAAAAGTAAATAATTTTGCACTTTACGAAACGCTTGGCTACACAACTAAAAGCCCACGATGGGCAATTGCCTACAAATTTCCTGCTGAACAAGTAAAGACTAAATTAATGGATGTAACTTTTCAAGTTGGAAGAACTGGTGTAATCACTCCTGTTGCTGAACTTAAAGCTGTGAATTTATCAGGTTCTGTTGTGAAAAGAGCAAGTTTACATAACTTTGATGAAATTCGCAGAAAAGATATAAAAATTGGTGATAATGTTATTGTAGAAAAGGCGGCCGAAATTATTCCGCAAGTTGTAAATGTCGTGTTTGACGATAGAACTGGACAAGAAATTGAAATTCAGGAGCCAACAAATTGTCCTGTCTGCAATAGCGAGCTTGCACACGAAGAAGGACTTGTCGCCTTAAAATGCCACAATCCACTTTGCCCCGAAAAAGTCAAACGTCAAATTGCCTATTTCGTTTCCCGTGACGCAATGAATATTTCTGGACTTGGTGACAAAATTGTCGAAAAATTTATTGAATTAGGAAAAATAAAAACAATAGTCGATATTTATTCGCTTGAAAAATACCGTGAAGAACTGGAAAATCTCGAAAAAATGGGACAAAAAAGTGTAGATAACTTAATAAATAGCATTGAGTCCAGTAAAAATCGTGATTTTTCAAAAGTTCTCTACGCACTTGGAATCCCTTTTGTTGGAAAATTCAATGCAAATCTTTTGACAAAAACTTTCAAAAACATTGAAAATCTGAAAAATCAGTCAATCGAAAATTTACTGGCTGTAAAAGGGATTGGCGATAAAGTGGCAGTTGCTGTAAATACTTTCTTAAATGATGAAAATAACTGGAAAATTATCACAGATTTAAAAAATATTGGATTACAATTTGCTGTTGATGAAACTAATTCAGAAGAAATAGCAGATAATCCAATAAAAGACAAAAACTTCCTTGCAACTGGAAAACTGGAAAAATACAAACGAAATGACATAAAAGACATTATCCTGTCTAAAGGCGGAAATTATCTTTCAACAGTTTCAAAAAATCTAGATTTTCTAATCGCTGGGGAAAAGGCTGGAAGTAAACTGGAAAAAGCTGAAAAATTGGGAATTCGGATACTTACAGAAGATGAATTTGAAAAGGAATTTTTGGAAATTTAATTTTTAACACATCACCGAACACTTTCAATGTTAAATAAATTCAATAAATTTAATAAATTTTATTTATAAAAAATAGGGATTTCCTTAAATTACAGTAATCCCTATTTTTATTTCAATGAATTGTTATTTCACTATATCATTTGTTTCTTTGTCCAATTTATTTTGAGTCATCAATTAACCATTTTCCATTTTGTTTTACAAGTTTTA
>NZ_CALHQO010000084.1:0-11481 GCF_938036635.1 uncultured Leptotrichia sp. | reverse complement strand
TTTATAATTTATAAAATTTTGTTATTTTAATTCTAAAATACATTTTACTTTTCTAATCATCTACTTATCTTACCAAAAAATATATTTTTTTCTAAAAATCGGAAATTTTCTATCTACATATTCATTAACATAATATTGAGCTTCAGCATAACTTCCCATTATATTTAAAAAATCCAAAGAATCCTTAAAAATTCCTATTTTTTCATCTTCCACTTTAAGTGCGATAATATAAGGAAATATTCGATTAAAATAATTAAGTTTTTCTTCTTCTGTTTCAAATTTATCTATTTTATTTTTTTCAGCAGTTTCAAAATACATTTTTAAACCTTCAATATACTCCATTTTTCGCTGTCCCGAAACTGTATATTTTCCTATTGCCTTTTCATATATCAAAAACATTATCCCTAAAATTAACAAAATTATTCCAGAAAAAATATCCGCATACAATATCACGCCAATAAACCCGCCCACAGTAGTTGTTACATATAAAAATTTCAGTAATCCTCTCTGCATGCTATATACATATGCTAGCCATCCAAATATAAAAATTGTAAGAATCATCGAACTTGCAATATCTTTCTGCATTAATTTTGACAATGTAAAAGCCATACAAATTGCTATTCCCAAAATAAATGGAATAAAATATGAGTAATTATTTTTATAAATCATCATTTTATATTTCTTTTCCAGAAAATGAACAATTCGATTTTTAAATCCAATAATTCCTAGTTTATTCCCAAACAAATCATTTTCCGAAAGAACATCCAGCAAATTATTTTCCTCCTGAAACAAAGTTTCCTTTCTCAATTTCAGATTATCTCTATTTTTCTTATTCATAATATATTTTCTCTTTCCAGTACCATCTTCATCAATTTCGGAAATATATCCCTTCAGTATTAACGACAATATTCCAATTTTCAATATTTCCTTTGAATCTCTCTCACCATTAATATAAGCCACAAACATTGAAGAAATGTAATCTGGCTCCACAAATTCAGGAACAACAGCCTTTCTCTTCGGATCCCTTCCAAAGAAATACCAAGTTAAGACAGAATACACTGTAACAACTACAACTATGATAATTTCCAAAATTTTTATAATAAAATCCATATTTCCCACATCTAAACTCCTAAAACTAAAAATTCACTCTTTCATACTTCATTTTCAATTTCTTTCTGTAAAATCCAATTCCAATATGGATTATTTCTTTAACTCCACGATTTTTCAGTTCCACATCATATTCTTTCTCTCTGATCTGTTCAAATCCTTCCATCGCATAATTGTCCATTTCTTTTTCGTTGCCTGCCACTTTAAATTCAAAAATATATGCTGGATTTTCCTTGTTTTTCGGTTCAAGTACCAAATCAGCTCTTCCATAACCACTTTCCCTTTCAGAAAGCCTAATATAGTCATTTCCTAAGACTATGAAAATCCCTATTAAAAATATCTTGTAATATTTTTCGTCCTTATCTGTATCAAAATAGCTTAATGAAGATAGTATTTCATCTTGAAGTCCTTTTGCAAATTCTTCTATTTTTCCTTTCTTCAAGTCTTTTATAATATTTGTAAATCTTTGAGTTTTTCTAATAAATCTGGCAATAAACCTATTTTCAAAAAACTCCAGTATTTCGTTATTTGGTATCCTTATAGGATATTCATTATCCACTTTTTTCCCGCCAATCGTCAAATAACCTGCATACAGAAATAATTGCCATATATCATCCGTATCAAAAGTAAATTCAGAATAATCATTTATTTCCTTGTAAATTTTCTCCTTATTAAATAATTTCTCCAAATCATCAAATATTTCCTTATTCCCTTCATCAAGCATTTCATCTATCAATTTATTCCCTGAAACACTAATCCAATAAGGACGTAATTGCCTAGCCGACAAAAAATTAATAATTGACCAAGGATTATAAATTTCAGTATCTCCAAATTGATAACCATTATACCATTTCTTAACTTCTTCCAGCTCATATTCAAGCTCATAATATTTCACAGCTTTTATAACTTCATTTTCTGTAAGCCCAAAAAACTCAGAATATTTTTCACCAAATATTGTATTTACTTTCAAATTGTTTAGCCCTGAAAAAATCCCCTCTTTTGCAATCCGTAAAATTCCTGTCATAATCCCAAATTGCAAATATTCATTATCCTTCAAGGCTTCTCCGTAAAATCTTTTGAAAAACGAAATTGCCTTTTTATAGTACCCTGCTTGATATGACTGAATTATCGGAGTATCGTATTCATCAATCAAAACGACAACTTTCTTTTTCCCATAATAATCATACAGATATTTTGTCAAATTTTTTAAAGAATTTTTCCAATCTGCCCCTTTCTGTTTCAGCCATATCTTGTCAAATTCCATTAACTCACTCTGATTCAAGTTTTTTCTTATAAATTCAAAGTCATTATACAATTTATTTATCAAATTTTTTATTTCAAAATAGCAATCTTCCCACTCATCTTCCTCAATATTCTTAAAACTCACAAATATTACTGGATATTTTCCCTGCTCACTTGCATATTCAGTTTCTGAAATATTAAGATTTTCAAACAGTCTCTTATTTTCTTCTCTATTTTCAAAATCAAAAAAATATCTTATCATTGACATATTAAGTGTTTTCCCAAATCTTCTTGGACGAGTGAATAGATTTACATTTGCGCCATCTTTTAAAATACTGCTAATCAATCCTGTTTTATCAACATAATAGTAATTTTCTTCTATTATTCTTTTAAAATCAGACATTCCTATTGGTAATCGCTTTTTATTTCCCATTTTTCATCCCCTCTGTTTCCTTCATATTTTTTCAATTTAATTCTTGCACAAATTTAAAAAAATAATATTTATACCAATATTATAAACTAAAAAACAATACTTTACAACAAGAAAAAAAGCCAGTATTTCTACCAGCTTCCTCCACCTCCTCCGCCGGAACCTCCGCCAGAGAAGCCTCCACCACTTGAGAATCCGCCTCCGCCAAAACCGCCTCCGCTCGAATTTCTAGAGTTTTCTCTCAAAGTACTGAATCTTTCTTCTGCTATTTTATTGTATGCATTGTTATAACCTCTTGAAATCATATCTGATAAAAAGTAATTATTGTATGAATTAAAATGTACTCCTCTATTTATATAAGAATATGTACTTTCATCAAAATTATAAAGTTTTATCGTATTCTTCATAAGTTTTACCGCTTCATTTTTTACACCAAGAGCTACCGCATAAGGCAATATCCCTTTAAAATAAGCTACCAGCTCATCTACATCATTAAATTTCATAATCTGATTTGCTTCAGCAGTCTTTATGTACATTTTCATGCCATCCAAGTATTCTTTTTTTCTCATTCCATCAACAGTATATCTTCCAATTATTTTTGAATAAACAGCATACATTGCCATAATTATTCCAATTATAATGAAATTTAAAACTCCATATATTAATGAAAAGAATAATACTGCTATCCACTTAATAATTTTTAAAAATTTGCTATTATTTCCATAAATATTATTGATAATTGAAAAAATCGTATTTAATACTATTCCAAAGAAAATAGCAACCATAACTAGAGAAACTGCTCCAGAAATACCATCCGAAATACCTGCCGTTCCGCTACTTGCAGTTGACGAAATCATAAAAACTGTAATCATACCGACAATAAAGACAACATTAAAAATATTATTATCCTTGTAAACTTTCTTTTTATACTCTTTTTCAAATGATTTTAATATTTTATTTGAAGCATCGTAAAGGCTTCTTTCTTTTTTAAATATGTATCCATTATCAGAAAGAGCATTAAAAACAATCTTTTCTTCTTCTGCTAATTCAGGTTCATTTTTTCTACTGTTAGACAATGTATATTCTACATTTCTTCCATTACCTTCTTCGTCATTAGCTTCAACATAACCTTTAGAAAGCAATGAAAGCACTCCGATTGTTAGTATTTCTTTTGGTTCTCTTTCTCCATTGATGTAAGCCGCATACATGGCAGAAATATCCTTTGGTATGTTAAATTCAGGAACAATTGCCTTTTTATCCACATCTCTTCCAAATATATACCACGTTACAAATCCATAAATTGCTAGAATTATTATTATAATCGGTCCTACAGCAATTAAAGGATGAGCATAATAAAGTGTCTGTAATTTATCCCAAAATGTTGGACTTATATTATCTGTTTTTAAATTCAGACGAAAACTTAATCCGCTATATGCCTCTAAAACCTTATTTGTTTTAATTTCAACAGTTCCATTATTTAAATTTGTAATATAATCTTTTCCGCTTTGTCCATATTCACCTGTAAAAATATCTAATTGCCTAATTTCATTTTTTAAAACAGGTTCTCCATTTCCAAATTTTATATTTACCGCAGCTTTTTCAATAGGAACTTGCCAAAATTGACCAATTGCATTAAAGTAAACCTGATAAATTCCATTTTTTTCAAATACTGCATTATAAATCACATAATTGAATTCGTATCTATTTACGCCATTTTCCACAAATCTGTCTGCAGAACCAACCCTATATCTAATACCTTCATCAAAAAGTTTTGTAGAGTATTCTTCAGAAATACCGTTTCTCTTTATTGAATTCATTTTTATATAAGATTTGTAAATATCTACGCCATTTTTCTTTGAACGTAATGGAATATCCCTATAAATACCGTGCTTTGCCACACCGTCAAATTCATAATCAATTACTTCATTTACTGTCAAAGTCCCATTTTTATTCATCTGAACTGTAACTTCATAATTCGTTATTTTTTCAGCAATTAATGATTTCGCACTTAAGAAAAATAATGTGAAAAATACAAACATTATTGAAAAAATACTGTTTAATTTTCGGTTGCTAAAACTCTTCATAATAAGCCCTCTTCCAAAAAATTTACTAAAAAATTAAAACTTAACTTCTGGAGCCTTTTCTGCTCCTTCCACAGCATTAAAGAACTCAGCTTTTTTAAATCCAAAAATTCCACCAAAAATATTGTTTGGAAAAGTTTCCACAAAAGTATTTCTGTCTCTTGCTGTTCCGTTGTAATATTTTCTTGAACTTTGAATTTCTGTTTCTATTTGAGTTAGTTGAGATTGCAAGCTCAAAAAGTTTTCATTTGCCTTCAAGTCTGGATAATTTTCCTGTAACATCATTATTGATCTTAACGTTTTTGTCATTTCATTTTCAAGTTTTTGAATTTTTTCAATATTATCAATATCCTTTGTATCAATCGACATCATTTGACTTCTCAATTTTACCACATTTTCCAGCGTTTCTTTTTCATGTGTCGCATAACCTTTAACAGTATTAACAAGATTTGGTATCAAATCCAGCCTTTTTTGCAAATATACACCTATTCCACTCCAACCTTCCTCATTCAGATTTTTTAGTCTAATATATTTATTATAAATTCCCATTCCAATTACAACCAAAACTACCAAAATTCCTATTAAAATCAATACAATACTCATAATTCATTCTCCTCTTCTATTTTTTATTTTTATTTATTTTATTTATCATAAATCCAATTAATATTACCACAACCACCCCTATAAAAACATTATAATAAACCGTGTAATCTCTTGGCTTTGAAACTTTCTTTTCATCTGCCTTTTCCAATTTTCCTACAAAAACTTCATCTCGTTCTTTTATTGAATCAGCAAATTCTGCAATATCGTACTCAGGCTTATCTAAACTTTCATCTCCAAAGGTTATTTTATAATCTTCCCCTTCTGTAGCCCTAAACACAATTCTGTCTGGAACATAGTTTCCTGTTACTCCATTTATTTTGAGCGGTGAATTATCTCCATTCTGTATTTCAACGATTATTTCAGACAATTTCGGAACATTTTCTAAATTTATTACCAAATTTGACCTTTCCCCAACTTTAGAAATTATACCTTCTGCATAAAAATTATCTCCGCTTCTCACAGTATAATTTCTCTGAAACTCATCATTTACATCTAGAACAACATTTTTTAATGGCAAAAACTTGCTCTTAATTTTCAGAATTGTATTTTTTCCTTCTTGCTCAACCTTATAATCCAATTTTGTCCCTACAGTTTTAAGTTTTCCAGCCTCATTATTTGACAATTTCAAAATTGCTTCACTAAAGATATTCCCTTTATCCAACGGCGTTACAATTTTATAAAATTCATATCTTTTTTCCGAAAATTCTATTGTCAAGTTTGACTTGTCAGGTGTCTTATAAATTTCTCCCGAAGTTATCTGTTCCCAATCTGTACCGTTATTACTTCCAAGCAAAGTATATTCGCTGTAAAAATTTTTAGAAGGAATCAGCGCAAGCCTGTTTCCAATTATATCCTTTAACGAACTGTCGGAATTAAATTTCACAATAAATTCCATTTTATCCTTTTTCGTCAATACTTCATCTATTTTTGCCTTTGCCACAATTTTTTCGCTACGCTTTTCCTGCTCTTTTCCAGTTTCGATAACATAAGGAACTTCTTTCCCGTTCTTATCAATTATCCGTATATCTCTAAGATTATTTTTACTGTTCTCATAAATATCCTCTGTTAGAAAAAATTGCTTGTATGCCGACTTTCCTGCTATTTTTATAGTTTTAAAATACTGGCTGGAAAAAAGTTGAACAATTGTCAATAAAAATAGAAATAATATCAATTTGTTTATTCTTTTCATTTTTTACCTTCTTTCATTTTTTTGGAACAAATAATTTAAAACTAATTCTTTTTTAGCTGGAAATAATTCTTCCCCAATTTTTACTAAACTTCCATTACAACTTTTAAATAAGCATTCTTCACAAAATTCATATATTTTCCCACTTCTTTCCAATAATCTTAAATTTGCCTGATGGCAGGCGGGGCATTCCTGATTTATCATATAGACACACAAACTCCATATCAATCCTGAAACTTGCAAAATTATTTCCTTTTCGCTATATTCATCAAAGTTATTCACATAATATTTGATTCCCTTATCAAAAAAATCATCAGAATGCCCTATTATAAAATCATCAGACTTATAATTTACCATTTTTTCCAAAAATTCATTTTCAACATATTTATAAAAATTTTTTTTATATTTTCTTGCCAAATATATCAAATTATCAAAAAAATCTGGCAAATTATTTATATCAAATTTCCCATAAACATCCAATATTTCTTGCTTCATCAATTTTCATCTTTCTCTTTCAAATTTTCAGTACTCAAACTCTCTTTCACTTCCTGCTCCAATTTCTTCAAAGCTGTCTGATAAATATAAGAAGTTCCAATCAAAATAGCCCCCATACTAAAGTAAGCAATCAGCTTATAGGAATTATCAAATCGTAAGAAATCCCAAAGGAAACTTTTTGCCACAAAAAATATTCCTATTCCAAGCCCAATTCTTCTAACATTTCTATTCGGCACTTTAAATCCTTTCCAGACTAAATATCCACATAATAGCAGTCCAACTATATCCAAAGCTAGTCCAGCTCCTAAAATTAATACACCTGAATGTTCATATATTTGTAAAATAATATTTGCTACACAAAGGAAATATATTGATTCTCCCAATATCCACAATGGTTTTTTCTCATTTTTTTTGAAAAAGCATAAATGAATATCATTTTTAGCCACAATAAACAAATAAAAATTTACAAAAATTAATAAAATTAAAGATAGCAGATAACTTATTGGAATTTTCTCTTCTTGTATATTCCAGCTCCAACCAGAAATATATAAGAAAAAGTTGTACATATTCATAAATAACAAATAAATTATTTCAATTATTATCAAGAATTTCAAACTAAAACTGTCTTGTAATTTTTTCGCTTTATACGTTACTGTTCTTAAAACAAAAAGTGAAACTAATAAACTCAAAAATATATCTTCACCATAACTTATCATTTTAAATGAAGTGACAACATCAAAAACAACTTTATTTATAAAAAATATTGAATACGCAAAAATCAGATATTTGAATATTCCATTTAAAATCCTAACTTCCGTCTTGTAATTTTTTTGTTTTATCCAGAAGTAAAGCACAAATGAAAAAGATATTATCATCAAATCCTGAATATACACAAGCAAATATTTTTCTTCCCGCACAATTAAATTACTCACTAACGAAACTAGATAAATCGCAATTGTCCCATATCGCATTTCTTTATTTTTATATTTTCTATAAAAGAAATATAAAAGTGCAGTTTCAGTACCCCAGGCAACCACAACAAATTCTTCTGGCACAATTAACGGGATAATTAGGATAAAACTTCCTAATGCCACGATATAAAAGATTTTTGCAACTTTGTTGTCCTTGAGCCTGTCGCCAAAAAATCCATAAATTATTCCGACTGTTCCAACTAATACCGCTTTTAGCCAACTTGGGGTTGTCTTGTCAAACAGGCTGTAAATCAATGAAAATTTTATAATTAGATTTAAACTTAGAAATATATAGTCGATTATGTTGCTTTGACGATTTTCTTTTTTGTGCGAATTTAGGAAAATGAAACTGTATGCTGTTGTAAAAATTACGATGTAGAAAAATGCCGTAATCTTATCATGAACACTATGATTTAAGTAATAAATCAGCCCTGTCATATTTACTACACCTGTAACAAATCCAAAAATCTTGCTGTATATCCAGTCCTTTTTCCAAGAAACTCCAAGCACAATTCCCTGCAAAATCAAAGAATATGCCAAAACATAATAAATCTGAACATTACTCCTATTCACCCAAATATACGCTCCGTAAGGCAAATATCCACCAATCAGCGACAATACTCCAATTATTTGACTATCATATCGCAATGAAAGAATCACAACCAGCCCTGTCAGTATTACCGATATAAAAAGTCCCGCTGTCATTGGATAAAGTTTGAGATAAAGCGTAGAAAGAAGCGTAGTCAAATAAAGAATCCCAATTCCACCGCCAATCAGCCCAACTGCAAAATGCTTCTTATTTTTCTGATAAAATTTTTCTCCAGCAAAAAGAAAAAACATCCCAAGCAAATACGAAGCTGAACTTTTCACATAATTATTTGCCAAAATTTTTGCAAACTGTGTCCGAAATACCAAAAAAACTCCCAAAAAGATTGATATTATCCCTAAAAAGTTAAAACCCTTCAAACCAATAAGTTTTTCAAATACAAATCTTTTTTTCTCTCTTTCAAAAAGAAATTCTCCTTCCTTCAAAGCCGTTTCTTCTTTTATTTTATTATGAAAAACTGAAGATTCTTCTTGAAGAAATATTTTATTTTCAAAAGTTTTCCTATTACTTTTCTCTAAAAAATCACCAATTTTTTCATTAATTTTTTTGAGTTCATCTCTTAATGAATCAGCTTCCTCTGAAAATTCGCCATCAAGATTTCTTTCCAGCATTTTGACTTTTCTCTTCATTTCCTCTGCATAATTAGAAAGCCTTCTAGTCACTCCACTTTCCAATTCCACATTCATCTTCGCAGCCAAAATATTCTGAAACTTATCAATCTCACTATTTTTTCTAACCTTCTTCGCTTCCTTCAATTCCTCAATAAGCACTGCATTACTATTTTTAAGCCTTCCAATTTCCTCTTCCCTAACTTTCATCTTTTCATGAAATGCCTTTAAATCTTTCACTAGCCTTTCATTCTCTTCCAAAAGTTCTTTTTCCCTGCTTATTCCAGCCTCATTTTTTATATTTGCAATTATTGATTCTATCTCCGAATTTATTTTTCCAATTTCCCTATACTTATTCTCAAGATTCTCTAATTCTTTTAGTTTGTCAATCATTGTAAAACCACCTCAAAACTCGCAATTTTTTATAAATGTATTTTTAATTTGCAAAATAATTTATAATTTTATACTTTCCCTATTTAAATAGTGAGTATTTAATAAATTTTCAACTATTATAAGAATATCGGTTTATATCTTTTGTTAGAAAAGTCCGTAACAAATTCTTATTTAAATGATATTTAATATAAATTGGATTTAGTATTAACTGTAATTTTTATCAAATTTAACTGCTACTTCTTTTCCAAAAAATGCTATCCCAATTTTCAATACATTCTCAACTCCAGAATTTTTTAATACAGAAGCATATTCTTTCTTTTCAATCTGCTGTAATGCAATATCACACTCATTCTCTAATTTTTCAAAAATTTTATCTTCACTCAAATTTTCCATTGTATTTACAACCTTCAATTCCAAAATAATACCTTCTTTTCTTTTTTCCAGATTTTTAGGCTTGAGTAACAAATCATACCTGCCTTTCCCAGCAAAATTATTTGAAGTTATTTCATACTCATTTTTCAAAGTCAAAATTATTCCAAGCATTAAACCATGATAGAACTGCTCTTTATAAACTCCACTTACATCAAATATTCCTACATTTTCCAATAAAACTTCTTTCAAATATTTCTCAAATTCACTTATATTTCCTTCTCTCAAAGCATTTGACATATACAAAAATTTCTCATAATCTTCAAAATAAATTTCTATAAACATTTCTGAGAACATTTTCAGTATTTCTTCATTTGGTATTTTTAAATAGCACATTCCATCATCTTCGATTTTCTTTGCCAGTGTTAAATATCCGCTGTGAAAAAATAAATTCCATATATTTTTACTGTAATTTGACTCAAGATTTGAAAAAGTCATATTTTCATTTATTCGTTTATAAATCTCTTCTCTATTCAAAAGTTTTGAAAAATCATCAAAAATCTCATTTTTTAGTTTTTTTAAATATAATTTTATCAATTCATTTCCACTTGTATTTACCCAGTACGGTTTTAATTTTTCATCATTCAGAAAATTAATAATCGACCACGGATTATAAACCTTTATATCTCCAAACAAATATCCATTGTACCACTTCTGAACATCTTGCAATTCAAACTCCAAATTAAAATCTTTAAGTGCCTTTTCAATTTCACTTTCCGTAATCCCAAAATATTCTGTAAATCTATTGTCTAAAATTGTATGAACTCTTAGATTATTTAATCCAGAAAATATATTTTCCTTTGCAACTCTCAAAATCCCTGTCATAATTCCCATTTCGAGATAATTATTATCCTTTAGGACAACTCCATAAAATGTTTTAAAAAAGCTAATTGCTTCTTGATAATAGCCTTTCACGTATGAATCAATTATCGGCTGATCATACTCATCTATCAGCACTACAACCTTTTTTCCATAATATTCATATAAATATTTTGTTAAATCCAGCAAGGATAATTTCCATGTTGCTTCAGTTGCTCTGTTAAATAAAATTGAATCATATTTTTCTTTTTTTCTCGCACTTAAATTTTCCTTTACAAATTCAAATTCATCATATAAATCTGAAATTGTATTTTTTATCATCTCAAACCCATTTCCCCAGCTACTTTCATCATAATTTCTAAATGAAATTGAAATAACTGGAGCTGTCCCCTGCTTTTCAAAATACTCATTTTCAGAAATTTTTAAATTCTCAAATAGCTTTTTATTTTCATTTTTATTTTCAATATCAAAAAAATATTTTAACATCGACATATTAAGTGTTTTTCCAAA
>NZ_CALHQO010000083.1:0-5049 GCF_938036635.1 uncultured Leptotrichia sp. | reverse complement strand
ACTGTAAAAAATATAATAATTTATTAATTATTTAAAAAATATTATAAATTTCTACAAATCTTCCGGTCCAAATGAATATGGCAAAAGCTCTTCCAATGAAGTGATTTTATATTTTTTATCTTTATTTGCTAAAATTATTACTGTATCGTTGTCAGAAAATTCTCTTATTACCTGTCTACACGCTCCACAAGGGCTAATTGGCTCAGGTGTATTTCCTGTTACAACAAGTACTTTTATTTTCTTCATATTTTCAGTAACCGCTGTTGTAATCGCATTACGTTCGGCACAGAGAGTAAGCCCAAAGGAGGCATTTTCAACATTTACTCCTTTATGCTTTTTTCCATTATTATCGATTAATAATGCTGCTACAGGAAATTTTGAGTAAGGTACATAGGCTTTCTCTAACAAGAGATTTATTTCATCAATGTAATCTAATATTTCTTTTTCATTTAAAGTCATTTACTTTCACTTCCCAACTTAAATAATTTTTCTCAAATTTTTTAATAATCTATTTTAAATCATCAAATGACAACTGAACTACATTACTTTTCAAAATTGAACTCAGCTGTACCCCAATAAGTCGTACTTCATCTTTTTTTTCAAAGAATTCTAGATTTTCGATTGCTGCTTCGTATATTTTGTTTATATCATTAGTTGCACTTTTCAAAGTTTTTGAACGAGTATGGGTTACAAAATTGGAATATCTGATTTTTATTGTAACAGTTTTGGCAAATTCATTTTTTTCAATAAGTTTGCTGCTCAATCTTTCGGATTGCTTTTTTAATTCAGCATGTAATGCCAAAATATCATTTTCCTCCTGATTAAAAGTAACTTCGTGTCCATAAGACTGTCTTTTTCTATCTGTATTTATTTCAGAAGAATGCAAGCCACGAATAGCATTATACAGATACTCTCCTTTACTTTCCCCAAATCTTCTGATTAACTCATTTTTTTCAATTTCATATAGCTGAAAAACATTCGTTATATTAAATAATTTCAATACTTCCCGTGTTTTTTTCCCAATTCCTGGAATTATTCCAAGTTCCTTATTATAAATATAATCTAAAAAATGTTCACGATTTCTAAATATAAAATAACCATTCGGCTTATCAATATCACTTGCAATTTTAGCGCTTATCTTGCTAAAACCTATCCCAACTGAGCAAGTAAGCCTAGAATTATCATAAACATACTTTTTAAATTTTTTTATAAATCTCTCTATCTTTAAAATTTCATCTCTTTTATCAAGTTTCATATTTTTATTTCGAATAAATTCTGTAATATCAATATAACCTTCATCAACAGATGTAAATTCGGATTTTTTCAATACATTTTTTATTAATCCCTGTATTCTTCTGCCCTCTTCAAAGTAAACACCTTTTCTTAGGCTCACAACGATAAGATTTGGACATAGACGTTTAGCCTGAACTGTTGGCATTGCAGATTTTACTCCATATTTTCTAGCTTCATAGCTTGCCGTTGTAACAACTCCATGTCCTATTGCGATAGGCTTTCCTCTAAGTTCCTTGTTATCCCTTTGCTCAATTGCAGCAAAAAAGGCATCCATATCATAGTGCAGATAAATTTTTTCTTTTTCCATTATCAAAATTTCCTAAAATTGTATTGTTGGTAAAATCATATTAAATTCACCATTTTCAATTTTATACTTATAAGTAGCCAAATTTGCTAGTTCCAGACTATGAGTAACTATTATTATTGACTGATTCCTTTCCTGATTTATTTTCATAAATAGTTCATTTATCATATTACTTGTTTCTGTGTCAAGATTTCCTGTAGGCTCATCAGCTAGTATTATATCTGGGTCGTTAATCATTGCCCTTGCTATTGCCACACGCTGCTTTTCCCCTCCTGAAAGCTCCATTGGTTTATGTTTTATACGTTTTGCAAGTCCCACTAGTGCAAGCAGTTCTTTTGCTTTTTTCTTAATTTCATTCTTATTCATATTTTTGTTTACAAGTGCAGGCATCATAACATTTTCAAGTGCTGTAAATTCATTTAGCAAATAGTGAAATTGAAAAACAAATCCTATTTTTTTATTTCTTATTGCTGTTTTTGCTTTTTCATTTTTATAGTGTATCTTTTCTCCACCTATATAAATTTCTCCATCAGTCGGCTCATCTAAAAGACCAAGTATATTTAAAAGGGATGTTTTCCCGCTTCCTGACTTACCTTGTATAGAAATAAAATCTCCTTTGTTAAACGCTAAGTTTATATTTTTTAGAATATGAATATTTTCAACTTTTGTCTTATAAATTTTATTAACATTTTTCAATTCTATTATTTTATTCATATTTTAACGCCTCCACAGGTTTTAATCTGGCTGCTCTGGCTGCTGGGAAGATTGTTGACAAAAATACAACTACAAATGTTACTCCATAAATAATAAGAAGTTCCTTTTGTGAAATATACAAAGGCAACTCTTCCAGATAATAAGTTCCACCTTTCATATATTCCTTAAATAAAATTTTTAACCCTATAAGTACAAGTGGCGACAATCCACTTGCCAAAATCATCCCAAATACGCCAATTATCAATCCTTCTATAGTAAAAATTCTTCGAACATTTTTATTTGTATATCCAATTGATTTCAAAATTCCAATATCCTTAATTTTCTCACGTACAATCATATTTAAAATTACCGATACAGCAAAACTTGCAATGACAAGAAGTAAACTTAAAATCGCAATTAACACAAATTTTTCAAACTGTACTGCTTTTAAAAGATTCTGATTTATCGTCTTCCAGCTTATCACACCGTATTCATTATGATTAACAACATTTTTTACTTGATTCAATACATTTTCAACTTTTTGAGGCTGTTCAACCTTGATTCCAATTTCTGTCGCAGATTCACCTTGTTCAGATAAAATTTGCATAGTTTTTAATGGTACAATCGCAAGATTTGAATCATAATCTAAGAATCCTGTTTTAAAAATACCTCGGACAATTAATTTTATTTCTTTATTCTCAGCAGACACAAGGCTTATTTCTTTCCCAACTTGTAAGTTCATCTCTATCGCTAATTGTTCACCAACAAGAACTGAATTAAGCTCTGCAATATTGTCATTTCCTTCTACGATTTTTAGATTTAAGCCATTTTTTACATTTTCTGGACTAATTCCATCAGCCAGCACACCTTTTGCCAAACCATTGCTTTTTATTATTGATTGACTATTTATTTGCGGGATAACAGCTTTTACACCATCTATTTTTTTTGTTTTTTCTATGATTTCATTATAATTTTCAAAAAAAGTTGATTTTTTATTTTTTATAAGAATATGTGGACTCATTGTCAATAATGAATTTATCATATTTTTTTCCAGTCCGTTTGAAACAGTTAATGAAACAATGAAAACTGTTACTGCAATAGCAACTCCAAGAACTGAAAATATGCTTTGAAATTTTCTTTCAATAATATGCTTAAATGCAATAAAAAATTCTACCATATTTATTCTTTTCTTCTCCTAAATTAGTTTTATTATCTTATATCACTCGACATTTCATGTGAAATGTTATAGTTGTCCATCAATTCTGCTTTTTGAGCCTTAACTTTTGCCACATCAAGTACTATTTCATTACTGTCTTCATCTTCAAAAACAATAAATTCACTGTTTGTATTTTTAACTTTCTGTACAAAATCATTAAAATCCTTATATTTTTGTCCATTAACCTTCGTAATTATCTTATTTTCAAGCTCAGAATATCCAAGATTCACATCAAATGGAAGAACTCTTACTAAAATCACCAATCCATTGTAATCCTTGAACAAATCTTCTCTATCATATATTGCAGCAAGTGTATTTGATGGTCGTGCTTGAGAAAGTGCTGTAATATAATTTGTTGTAAGAGGTTCAAATATTAATCCCCCGTATACATAATATGATGGTGCATCCTGTAATTTTGTACTTTTTACAACACTATACTTTATATCTGTTTTCTTTAATGTAACTTGTCCTTTTTGAACTTTTTTATCTCTTATGATTTCATAACTTAGATTCTGTCCGTATTTCTTTTCCTGGTTTATAAAATTAAAATCTGTTTTTTCATTTTTACGAAACTCAATTGTTCCATCTGACTCAATATTTTGTCCATCTAATTTTAACAATACGTCATTTCTTTGTAAAACTCCATAAAATGGCGAATTTGTGAAAACTTTTTTTATAATAATACCTTTTGAATCATTTTTTAATCCTAACATTTGACGTTGTGATGTACTTTCAAGTTTTGCCCATTGTATTCCTAATTTTGGTGGTCCATCATAAGTTCCATCTTTTATATCATCTAAAAAATTATTAACTATATTTACAGGAATAAAATATCCTATATTATCTGCTTGAGTAAGTCCCGCAAATGCAACTCCAACAACTCTTCCATTGCTTAAAACAGGTCCTCCACTATTTCCACTATTAATGGCGGCATCAGTTTGCCCTATTAAAAATTTTTGATTTGTTAAAGTATACGTATTATGCTCCATTCTAGAAACTATTCCTCTAGTCGTACTAAGTTTATCCCCACCAAGTGGATAACCATAAACTGTAAGATTATCCTGAATTTGAGGCAATGTTCCTAATTTTAATGTAGTTGTCCCATTAAAGAACGACTTATCTTCAACATCAATCATAGCCAAATCATATTCTTCAGAGATAAATTTTACATTTGCCTTGTATTTTCTAGAATCCCCTTCTTTTCTAACTTGTAGGAATTTTTCATTTAATACGGCATGCGCATTTGTAATAATTCTGTTTCCATCAATTATAAATCCTGTTGCTGTCGAATTGTAGTCCTGCCCATTTTGCCAAGGTGATGCATAATTATACATCTGATGAGCTGCATAAACCTTTACAAGAGCTTTTTTTACAGAACCGTCATCTCCAAACATAAAGCTACATATAAGGACATTAATTATTACAATCATTTTTTTTATGTTCATTTTTCTACCTTTCCTGAATATTTTTAAATATCCAATTTTTCTCCAATTTTATTTTGTATTAATTTTAAAAATAACAATTCATTGTTAATATTTAATCT
>NZ_CALHQO010000082.1:0-7509 GCF_938036635.1 uncultured Leptotrichia sp. | reverse complement strand
AAAAAAAAAAAAAAAAAAAAAGACGATTATCATAAAAATGTGTTATAATATAAAAAAAGAAAATACGGAGATGATAAATATGAAAAAATTGATTTTGATTGTAATTCTTGCTCTGACTGCAGTAAGTTGTGAATTGTTCAGTCCTTCAAGATGGGCAGAATATGAAAAAGATAGAGCTGAAAGAGGAATAACATGTTATAGAAATAGTTATGGAAATATATTTTGTAAAGACAGAAATGGAAATCGTTATTAATAAATCATTATGTGAAGAAGTGGAATTTTTGAGATTCTGCTTCTTTTTTGCTTTTGAAGAAAGATGATAAAAATATCTTTTAAAATTTCCGAGATTTTAATTTTTCAGGAAAAGACAACTTGTCTGGCTTTTCTTTTATATTTAGTAAAATTTTACTTGATAATTTTTACTAAAATAACCATTGTAATTAAACTTAAAATGTCGTGATTTTTTTGGAATAAAAACGATTGTCTGAGCGTCAGCGAGTTTCGTTTTTATTTCAAAAAAATGCTTAGACGAGCCAGGGATGCAAGGGAAATGGCGATTGATTTCCCTTGCTTTATAAATATTAGAGTATTTTCCTAAAAAATCCATTTTACTATTTTGTTCCAAATATTCTATCTCCCGCATCTCCCAATCCTGGATAGATATACGCATGTTTATTAAGTCCATCATCAATTGCCGCTATGTACAAGTCAACATCGGGATGTTTTTCAGTAAATTTCTTTATTCCTTCAGGAGCACCAATGATACAAAGTACAGTTATATTTTTTACGCCTTTTTCTTTCAAATAGTCAAGTGTGTAAATCATTGAACCACCTGTTGCAAGCATTGGATCTACTACGAAAACTTGACTTTCGACAACGTTTGTTGGCATTTTTGCATAGTAGTAGACTGGCTCTAGAGTTTCTTCGTTTCTGTAAACTCCTAGATGTCCTACTTTTGCGTTTGGAAGAAGCTGCAATATTCCATCTATCATTCCAAGTCCTGCTCTTAGGATGGGAACTAATGTTATTGGTTTATCCAGAACTTTTGTAGTGGTTTTCTGAATAGGAGTTTCTGTTTCAATCTCCTTGAGCGGCAAATGTTTTGTTGCTTCATAAACCATAAGTCCCGCTATTTCGTTTAAGCTTTCCCTAAAAAGTTTAGTGTCTGTATCTTTATTTCTCAAATTTGAAAGTTTATGTTCAATTAGTGGATGTTTCAATTCAAAAACTGCCATTAATAATCACTCCGTTCTTTTTTATACTCAAACTATTTTTTTATTCATATTTTTTACAAAATAATATCGTCTACTGGTAAAAGTGCCGCACCCATTGAGATTGACTTACCTAAATCTATTTTCATAATTTTGATAAGCCGCATAATTTCCTTTGCCTGCTCATCTTCCAGATACGTTACAAGAATGCTGTCAGTTCCAGGCCAGACGTGGCTGTTAAAATGTTTTAATGTTTTGCTCCAACGGCTGTAAACTTGTGGAATTATTATATATTGCTCAATTCCGTATTCACGCATTTCTTCCTTTATTTTATCCATAAAGTAGGAATCAAAATATATTTCTACCCTCTTCAAGAAAACACCTCCTTTTCTTTAAAGTTTATTATTATTTATTTTGCGATCTTTCAGCCATTTTTTCTGCTTTTCTTGCTTCCTCTTTTGCTTTTTGTTTTTTTTCTTTTCTTTCCTCAACTATGGAATAAGCCACAGGTATAAAGAATAATGTCAGCAACGTACAGAATGAAAGTCCAAACATAACTGCTACCGCCATTCCTTGATAATAACCCGAACTTCCCTTACTTGAAAATACCATTGGAATCCATCCAAGCACCGTTGTAAGTGTTGTCATAAGTATCGGACGAAGCCGTGAACCTGCCGCTTCCACAAGGGCCTCTCTAATTTCCATCCCCTTTTGCCGTAAACTTGATACGAAATCCAGTAATACAATTGCATTATTAACCGCCATACCAAACAGCATTAGAATACCAATCATAACGAACATGCTCAGCTGTATTCTTGTTACAGCCAGTCCAAACATTACTCCAATCATTGATAATGGCAACGCCAACATCATTATTATCGGTAAAATAAATGATTCTAGCTGTACTGCCAGTACGACGTAAATAAGCGCTACTGAAATCATAAGGGCATTCATAATTTCTCCACCCATTTCCTTCTGGTTTTGAGCATTTCCTGCTGGAGCTATTTTATATCCTATAGCTGGATTTGTTTTTTTGAATGATTCATTTACAAATTTTGATGCATCATTCAAACCTTTTGATTTATCCAAATTTGCTCCTACTGTTACAATTTGAGAACCATTATAAGTTTCTATAGAGGCTGCACCTTCCACCTGTTTCATTGTGGCAATATCTCCTAGTCTTACAAATTGTCCTCCACTTGTTTTTATCATTATATTCAGTATTTTGTCAAGTGAATTTTTATACTGCTCTTCAAATTCCATATAAACTTTTAATGTTTCTGTGTTTTCAGTAATTTCTATTGGATCTACTCCTAAGACAGTTTGATTCAGCATTCTAGTTATATCTGTAACACTTAGCCCATAACTTTCAGCCTTTACTCTATTTACTTCAAGCTGTGCCTGTGGATATCCGCCTTCTGATGATGATTTTACATCTTTAAACCATGTCTGCCGCTTCATGTCTGCCATAATCGCATTGGCAATTCTGTTGATTTCTTCAGCATTATCCCCTTCCACTTGGAATGAATAATCTTTTGAAACTGAACGTCCTCCAGCTTTTGATGGGGAAACAGCGATTGTAACATTTGGAATGTCGCTCATTTTTTGACGCATTCTTTCCATTGCTTTCATCGTGTCTTTTTTTACATCGACATTGACTATTGCCGCCTGAGCATTTACTATAGTAGTATAATTTTTTGTAACAGGATCTTCTTTTACAATCTGTTCCATCTGCTTAGAAATTTCGTGTGCCACTTCTACATCAAGTCCTGTCGAAAGCTGTGCTACTACCGAATACTCATCATTGTCAATCGTTGGGAAAAATGAGGTTTTTACAGTTCTTCCAAGTCCAAAAACAACTACAAAAAATAGTACAATTACTCCGATTATAACTGCTTTTCTATGATCCAAAGCCTGTTTTACAAGATCTTTGTATTTATCTCTAAACGCATTAAATCTATGCGCTTTCCCTTCTGCTCCAGATATTTTCTCAATATTTAAGAAGAGACTTGATGCCATTGGAATAAACAGCATTGCCACAACAATCGAAGTTGACAGTGCGAACATCATTGAGAGCGAAATTCCCGCAAATACTTCCTTTGCAAACCCTGGAAATAATACGATTGGCAGAAATACGCAAACTGATGTTGCCGTTGAAGCTATCATAGGAACTATTACCTCGTTTGTTCCACGTATCGCCGCAACAAGTGCTGGCTCTTTATTAATCTGGATGTGATCAAATATGTTATCTAGCGTAACGACTGCATTATCAACCAGTGATCCTATCGCAAGTGCAAGCCCCATAAGTGAAATTAAGTTTAGTGAAATTCCTTGTGTATTTAAAAGAAAGAAAGTAAATGCAGCTGATATTGGAATTGACATTCCAACCACAAGCGAGGCCCTTAAATCCTTTAGGAATACCAATAAGACAAGTACTGCTATTACTAATGCCTGTAAACCATTATTTGTTACATTGGAAATCGCGTCTTTTACTCTTATACTGTTATCAACTATTATTTCATACTTTGAACCTGATGGAAATAACGGTTTCATATTTTCCAATTCTTTTTTTGCAATATTTGCAATTTCAACTAGATTTCCATCCTTACTTTTTTGAATTACAACAGAAACCATGTCTTGACCATCATATTTTGAATAAGAAGTTTTATCTTTAGTTCCATATTCAACATTTGCAACATCGCTTAATCTTACTGTCTGATTATTATTGTTTGAAATAATAATATTCTGTATTTGATCCAGCTGCTTCAATTCACCATCAACCCTCAAGATGAATTCTTTTGATCCATCTTTTACTGTTCCTCCTGGTACAATTGTATGAGCCGCCTTAATTTTAGAATATATTTCACTCGGAGATAAATTGTATGCCTGCAATCTATATGGATCCAGCCTTACCTTTATCTGTCTTGTAGCATTACCAAATACTGATATGTTTCCAACTCCTCTGTTTCTTTTAAGCCTTGGTTCTAGTGTTTCCTCTATAAATGAAGTAATTATCGCCTGATCTGCTCCTCTTATCGCAATCATCATCGCCATATCCGAATTTCCCCCAGCTGTATTCAATTTTGAAACTACTGGATCATTGGCATCAGATGGCAAATCCTGTTTTATTTTATCAATTTCAGATTGAATCTGTACTTGCTTTATATCCGTATCTGTACCAAAGTTAAATTCTATCATTACACTCGAACTTCCATAAGTTGAACTTGTAGAAATATTTTTAATACCGTCAACATTAAGTGCCGCATCTTCTATCTTTTTTGAAATCTGAGTCTTAACATCCTCAGAAGCTGCTCCAGTCCACGTTGTATTAACAGCTACCAGCGGAAAATTAAAATCTGGTATCAATTCCTGCTTCATTGACCGCATTGCTACAACACCTGAAAAGACCATAAATACTAATATCATTGTTGTAGAAACAACTCTTTTCGTTGCAAAATCTGCTATTGTCATTTTTTTCTCCTTAATTTTATTTTTGCTTCTGTTTTAAATTCATTTTATCTCTGTTTTTATAAATACAGTCAAACAAATCTAGAAACATTAAACTTTCAAAATCTGTCTGACTGATTATAAAAAATATTAATTTCGTCATCAATAGTAAAAATTATTGCACTTTTCTAACTGCTTCATTAGATTGCACAACATTTTGTCCGTCTACTATTAATTCTACTCCACTTGTTAATCCATTTCCTGTAACTGCTGCATAATCCTGATTTTGATTTGTAACTTTTATAGGAATAGCAATAGCCTTACCATTTTGAACTATATAAACAACTTGCTCTACCCCTCTTACAACAATGGCTTTTTTAGGGATAATTATTCCGTTTTCAGCACCAGTATCTATACTTGCTGTTCCATACATTCCACTTTTTAGCCTTCTATCTGGATTAGGAATTTTAATTTTTACAGTAAATTGTCTTGTTGCACTGCTTGCTGCGGCAGAGACTTCATAAACTGTTCCTACCAGTTCTTCTTGAAGTTCGTCAACTTTTACTTTTGCCTGTGTCCCTACATGGATTTTATTTATTACTTCTGGTGAAACTCCCACTTCCAGTTGCATTTCTGATTCATTTACTACAGTAAATAAAGCACTTCCTGCTGAAGTTTGCTGATGAAGTTCCAAATTCATATTTGAAATTGTTCCTGTTGTATTTGTTTTTATTACGGATTTTCTATTTGTGTCATTTGCCGAATCCAGTGCTGCCCGTGCTGAGCTTAGGCTGTTTTTTGAGGCATTTAACTGGGCTCTTGCAGCATCATAATTAGTTTTTGCCTTTAAATAATCTGTTTCAGTCACTAGCCTTTTGTTATAAAGCATACTGTACTTCTCATAATTAATTCTTGCTTCTTCCAATGCCGCTGCGGCTGAATTGATATTTGACGAAGCTGTATTCACATTTGAAGCTGCACTTCTTACATTTGATCTTGCTGCCTGATTGTCAATTGACACTATTACCTGACCAGCATTTACACTATCCCCATTTTTTGCATTTATGACAACTATCTCTCCTGATGAAGTTGCTGTATACGGTACTTCCTCAATTCCCTTCAAAGTACCGCTTGCTGTATATCCTAAAGAAATTGAGTTTTGTCCAATAACTTGCACTTTTACAGGTCTTGCATTGACAACTTCTGCTTTTTTCTTTTTCCCGCAAGATATAGTAAACATAGTAAGTATCGCTAGCCCTATTATAATTTTTTTATTATATAATTTCATTTTTTATATTTCCTCCTGTTTTCAAATATATTTTGTAATATTCTAGATATTCACTTAAATTAATCTAAAAATGCTCCGTATTGTGACACAAGATAATAATACTTAAGTTTTGAAGTCGCATAATTTACACGGCTTTGTCTCAATTTTGCCTCTGCATCAAGTAAATTATTCATTGTTATCAAATTATAGCTGTATCTTTCCTTTTCCAGTTCATAAGTTTCTTCTGCACTTTCCACAGCAACCTTCAATGCTTCCAAACTTTTTTCAAGCGCTTGCAGCTGATAATATGTTTTTCTCATATTTGCCTTTACCTGATCTAACGTCTGTCCTGATTTAACTTCTGCAATTTCTTCAGTTTTTTGAGCATAACTTACATCTTCTTTTCTTTTGCCCCAGTCAAAAATATCCCAAGTAAATGTTACTCCCGCAGCTGATGACAAATTCTTTGTTTCAAATACATTTTTCAATTTACCTTGCGATTGTAATGTCCCATATCTTAGCGTTCCATTAATTGTAGGATGAAAACTTGATTTTTCAAGTTTTGTATTTTTTCTGCTTATATCAATTTGCTTTTGTGCAATTTTATACTCAGTATTTTGTGTTGTCAATTTTTCCATATCTTTTGACAAGTCAATCGTCTTGGTAAAGTTATCTTCCACCCCGAACGGCACTATTTCAATACTGCTTGGATTTGACACTCCAATTAATATTCCTAAAGATTCCTTTGCTATTTCAATATTTCCTTGCTGTTCTACAATTTGTGCCTCTATAGCCTTTATACTTCGTTCTGCTTCTCTGTATTCAGGCTTTGTAACCATTCTTAATTTATATTTCTCAGTCTGAATTTTATAATTCTCATCCAATGCTTCCTTAGACTTTTGCAAAACTCCAAGTGTACTAATCGCATCATATACATCAATGTACGCTTGAACAGTGCTCAAAACTGTATCTTTTTTTGTTTTATCCAGTTTCAATTCTGCTAATTTTAAGTTATCCTTACTAATTTCATTTCCAAGTTTTAATTTCCCGCCTGTATAAATTGGCTGTGATAGTGATAAGTATTGCTGATACGCTTCTCCAGTCTTCTTTGATATGACATCTTTAAAGTAGGCGTTTGCTGAAGCATTATAGCTTACTGTGAAAAATTTCTGTTTCCAAGTTCTGCTCACGTCAATTTGCCCTCTATCTACTTCCAGCATTCCGATTTTTATATCTTTATTATTTTTTACTGCCATCTCTGCCGCTTCCTGAATAGTTATTTTTTGTGCAAAATTTGGAATTGACATTAATAGGAGCAGTACTGTTACTGCTATTTTGTTTTTATTTTTTTTCATTTTCTGTTTTCCTTCCTGAACCTATTTTAATGCATTATTTATAAATTTGTTATTTCCTTTAGTGATATTTCAATTTTATCTGTATTTTTTATATTGATTATCTCATCTTCCTTCATGTTTCTAAAGCTTTTCAAAACAAGTTCGTCAAATAAGAATTCTTCTACTGATATTAATATGAATTCTGATATGATTTGTAAATTATATTTATTACCATTTTTATTATTAAATT